>DVGE01000157.1 GCA_018712885.1 Candidatus Pullichristensenella stercoripullorum
GCCGCCACCCGCGGCGAGAAGATCACCGTCATCTTCATCAACAACGGCATCTACGGCATGACCGGCGGCCAGATGGCCCCGACCACGCTCATCGGCGAAAAGACCACCACCTCGCCCTACGGCCGCACGGCCGAGCGCAACGGCAACCCCATCCGCATCTGCGAGATGCTCTCCACGCTCGACGGCCCCAGCTTCATCGCCCGCGTCAGCGTCCACGACGTCAAGAACGTCCTAAACGCCAAGAAGGTCATCGCCAAGGCGTTCGAGCATCAGGCCGAGGGCAAGGGCCTTTCGCTGGTCGAAGTGCTCTCCACCTGCCCGACCAACTGGGGCCGCAGCCCGCAGGAAGCGATGAAGTTCGTCGCCGAGCGCATGATCCCGGAATATCCGCTGGGCATTTTCAAGGAGGTCTGAAACATGGATCTGCAAATGATTTTCGCCGGCTTCGGCGGCCAGGGCGTGCTGCTCATGGGCCAACTGATCGCCTACGCGGGCATGGTGATGGGCAAGGAAGTCTCCTGGATGCCCTCCTACGGCCCGGAGATGCGCGGCGGCAGCGCCAACTGTTCCGTGGTCGTCTCCGACGAGCCGGTCGGTTCCCCCCGCGTGGAGGACGCCGACGTGGTCGTGGCCATGAACAAGCCCTCGCTGGCGGTGTTTGAAAAGAGCGTCGTCCCCGGCGGCCTGCTCATCTACAACAGCTCCCTGATCGACGTGCAGCCCACCCGCACCGACATCCGCGTGGCGGCCATCCCCGCCAACGACATCGCGGCGGAGCTGGGCAGCGCCAAGGTGACCAACATGGTCATGCTCGGCGCGGTGGCGCAGCTCACCGGCGACTTTACGGTAGAAGAGCTGGTGGACGCCATGCGCCACAAGTTCGGCCCCTCCAAGGAGCACATGATGCCCAAAAACCGCGAGGCCATCGAACGCGGTATGGCGGCTGCGAAGGGCTGAGAAAATGCTTTTGTCCATCGGCGACGTGGTAAAAATGAAAAAGGCGCATCCCTGCGGGAGCGATCTGTGGAAGATCACCTTCGTGGGCTCGGATATCAAGATGCGCTGCGAGGGTTGCGGAAGGGTCGTCATGCTGGAACGTCCTGTGTTCGAAAAACGGGTGCGGCGCATCGAGCGCGCCGCATCCGACCCTTGCGGTGCGGAGGCTGAGCAATGAAGCGTGCTCTTTCGTGGTGCGCCTGGATCGTGGGCGCGTTGGTGGTAGGCTATCTCTTGCGCACATACGTGGTCGGCACGGCGCGCGTGGTCGGCACTTCCATGGAGCCGACGCTCAACAGTGCGGACATTGTGGTGGTCACCAAGTTCGACTACCTGCTCTCCGGCCCCTCGCGCGGCGACGTCACGCTCTGCCGTCTGCCGGAACACAGCGAGTCGGAGACGTACTTAAAGCGCGTGGCCGCCATCCCCGGCGACACCTATGCCATTCGCGGCGGCGTCGCCTACTTGAACGGTGAAGTGGCCGACGAGCCTTACGCCACCGGCACCGAGGGCTGCGAGGATTTTGAGATCACCCTGGCGGAAAACGAATATCTCGTCCTGGGCGACAACCGCATGGAGAGCTACGACAGCCGCGCCGCGGACGTCGGCGTGCTCTCCCGAGCGGATTTCATCGGCCGCGCCCGCCTCAAGGTGTGGCCGCTCGAACAGTTTTTTCGTCCCATCTATTGACGGAAGCGAGGCATTGCAAGTGAACGACGATATCCGCAAGGAAGAAGAATTGACGAATGCGCCTGAAGCGGAGGCGCCCGAAGCCGCGCAGCCGGAGGGGGAAAAGCCCGAGGGCAAGCCGAAGAAGTCCGTGGGCCGGGAGATCCGCGAATGGGTGGTCGCCCTGGCCGCGGCGGTGCTCATCGCCCTGCTCATCCGCACCTTCCTGTTCACGCTCATCCGCGTGGACGGCCATTCCATGGATGATACGCTGCACAACGGCGAGCGCCTCTTCGTCTCCGTGCTCGACGTGCGGCTCTCGGGCGTGGAGCGCGGCGACGTGGTCATCTGCCACTATCCGAACCGCACATCCCCGGGTCTGTTCGGCATCGAGACGCAGACGAACTTCGTCAAGCGCGTGCGCGGCGTGCCCGGCGACGTGGTGGAGCGCAAAAACAACGTCACCTACATCAACGGCGAGGCCATCGACCCGGAGAACGCCTTGAAATCGTTGATCCTCTATCCCGACGGCCATCCTGACGACTATGGCCCTTATACACTGGGCGAGGACGAGTACTTCGTCGTCGGCGATAACGTCTACAACAGCCACGATTCCCGCGACTGGAACGACAGCGACCCCTCCGGCGATGTCGGCCCCATCACCGGCGATATGATCGTCGGCCGCGCCCGCTTCGTCTTCTGGCCGCTGAGCGAGATCCGCTCCATCGACTGATATGGGCGGGAAGCGGAAGCGCCTGGTGCGCATATTGGCGCTGGCGTTGGCGGCGTTGCTGGTGCTGGGCACGATGGCTTCCATCGTCTTCAGCCACGACCACGCCCACGCGGAAGCCGCCGCAGAGCGGGACGGGTACCATTTGGAGATCGCATTTTACGAGGACGCACAGGCGCTGCAGATCCGGCAGCGCCTGCGCTATACCAACCGCACCGGCGGACGTCTCGACCGCGTGGAGTTCTCCGTCTACGCCAACATGTTCCGCCGCGTGACGGCGCTGATGTACGAAGGCGACGTCTGGCAGGACGTCTTTCCCGCGGGCAACGCCCCCGGCGGGATCGAGTTTTCGCGCGTCCTCGTCGATGGCGAGGCTGCCGATTGGGGCATGATGGGCGAGGAGGAGCTGTTTTTGCGCGTCGCCTGCGACCTCGCGGACGGCGAGGCGTGCGAATTTACCTTCGAATACACGCTGTTGCTCACCCAAAACGCCGCTTCCCTGGGCGTGGGCGACACCGATTGGCGGCTGCGCGGCTTCTACGTCCAGCCCCTGAAGTACGAATACGGCGAATTCGTCGCCCCTGAGCCTCTGCAGCACGCCAACTACGTCTACGCCGACCGCGCCGACTGCGCGCTCACACTCACGCTGCCGGAGCGCTACCTGCTCGCCGGCCCCGGCGAGGTCGCGTCTTCGGACAACGGCGACGGCACGCGCACATGGACGCTCGCGGCGGAGAACATCCGCGAATTGTGCGTCTCCTTCGGCATGCGCTGGCGGGAATACAGCGCCGAGACGTCTTCCGGCACGCGCCTGCGCCTGCTCGCGAACGCTCGCGGCGCGCAGGACACGCTGCAAACGGCGCTGCAAGCGCTGGAAGCCTATGAAAGCTGGTTCGGCCCCCTCGCCTGGGATGTGACCATCGCCCAGAGCGACTACGCGCTGGAGGCGCTTTCCCTGCCCGGCCTCATCTGGGCGAGCGCCGACGGGCTCACCGACACCATGGCCCTGCGCCGGGCGCTGGCCAAACAGTTCTTCGGCTACGGCGCCTATCCCATGCCCACGGAGGACGCCTGGCTCTCCGATTCCGTCAGCGCCTACGCCGCCTGCCTCGCCCTCAAAGAGGCGGAGGGGGAGGACGCTTTCCTCGCATACCTCAACGGCGTCATCCTCCCCGAAGCGCAGTACACGCTGCCCGGCGTGGAGGTCACTTCCTCCGCCGCCATCCTCAGCGCCGGCGAGTACGAAAGCCTCGTCCTCGGCCGCGGCGCGCTGGTCATGCACGAAACGTGCACCGCCATGGGCGGGGAAACGTTCCTTGCCGCCCTGCGCCTCTTCTACGAGCGCGGGCTGACCATGGACGTGGTGGGGGAGTACGACCTCGTATCCGCTCTTGACGACGCCAGCGGCGGCGATTGGGAGGCGTTTCTCACCGACTGGCTCTTCAACGTGGCCGATTATTATGTGGAGAGCTACACGCTGGACAGCATTGAATAAAAGACTCCGGTCTGTTTAATGCGCAGGGCGCGCAAAACAGACCGGAGTTTGCGAAAAAGCGCCTATGCTCAGCCCTCTTGCAGCCGCTCCTCCACGTGGCGGCGGATGCAGTCGAAGCTCTCCTGGCTGATGACGTGCTCGATGCGGCAGGCGTCCTCGGCGGCCGTCTCCTCGCCCACGCCCAGCCCCACCAGCCAGTCGGTGATGAGCAGGTGGCGCTCCAGCACTTTTTCCGCCTCGGCGCGCCCCTCGTCCGTGAGGTGCAGAAAGCCGTGCTCGTCGGTGGTCACCAGCCCCAGGTTGCGCAAATTGGCCATCGCCACGGAGACGCTGGGCCGGGAAAAGTTCAAATGGTTGGCCACGTCCACGGAGCGGACATAGCCGTGCTTTTTTTGCAGCATGAGGATGGCTTCAAGGTAGTTCTCCCTCGATTCCTGCACACGCATGGCGTTCGCCTCCCATCAGACAACGTATCCCCTATATCATAGAGCATCGAAGCCCCGCTGTCAAGTGCGGGGCGGAGGAGGACAGGATGGAACAAAGGCTCGCGGGCAAAAAACTCAAAGTCTGGCAAGGCTGTCTGCTGGTGGTGCTGGTGGCGGTCTTTCTCTTCGCGGCGCAGTTCGTATTGACATTTGTGCAGTACGCGCTGACCTATTTCCGCATCCTTCCGGCGCAGACCGCCTATACCATCGCTTCGGTGGCCTACTGGCTCTTCGGCGGCTTCCTCGGCCTGCGCTTTTTGCGCGACTACGTGCTGAACTACCTCTATACGACCAACACAAAGCAATTGCAGGTCTGCCGCGTCTACGGCCCGGGCCGCCCGCGCGTGATGGAGGACGTCTACTTCAGCCGCCTCAAAGCCATCGGCGAGGTGGAGGCGATGAAAAAGCGCTTTCCCGGCGCCAAAGTGCAGCGCGCCACGCTGCGCCGCGCTGCGCTCCCTGTCAAGGCCGTGGCCTACGATTCCACGGAGGGCATGAAGCTGCTCCTCCTCCAGCCCAACGACGAGCTCTGGGCGCACCTGCAGGCGGCGCTGAAGGAAAAGAAATAAAGCGGAAAGGCCGGCCCTGGCAACGGATGCCCGGACCGGCCTTTCCCCTGGCGGGGGCAAAACCCCGCGCCCGGATGCGCGCTGCATACGCCCCCTGCAAGGCCGCGCGCCGTCCTGTTGCGGAACGCGCCTTGAAGCGCTGTCCGCGGTCGCGCTTTTATATGTCCCCGGCCTGTCGGTGCTGCGATTTTTCCGCGCTGAAGCCCTCGGGGTAGCGCCTTTTCAGTTTGTCGATGTTGCGCTCGAGCACCTCGTCCAGGTCGATGCCCAGCGCCGTGGCGGTCTCGGCCAGATACCAGGCCACGTCGCCCAGCTCCTTGATAAGCCCTTCGCGGTCGAGCTCGTGCCCCTGCGCCAGGTGCTTTTTGACGATGTCGATGGCCTCGCCCGCCTCGCCGCACAGCCCCATCACGCCGTTGATGAGCACGTCGCGCCCGCGCAGGGCGGGGTTCATCGTCCGCGCCGCCAGTTTCTGATACTCGTTGCCGGTCATAGCGTTTCCTCTCTTTTCATCAGTCCACAAAGGCCGCCTCCCGCGCGGGGAAGCGGCCCTTGCTTTTCCAGTTACTTGGCGAACTCCACCGCACGGGTCTCGCGGATGACGTTGACCTTGATCTGGCCGGGATACTCCATCTCGCTCTCGATGCGCTTGACGATCTCCTTGGCCAACACCAGCGTGCCGGCGTCGTTGACGTCGTCGGGCTTGACGATGATGCGGATCTCGCGGCCGGACTGGATGGCGTAGCAGGTCTCCACGCCCTCGAAGGAGTAGGCGATGGATTCGAGCTTTTCCAGGCGCTTGATGTAGTTCTCCAGCGATTCGCGGCGCGCGCCGGGGCGGGCGGCGGAGATGGCGTCCGCGGCCTGCACCAGCACCGCTTCGACCGACTGGGCCTCCACGTCGCCGTGGTGGGCCATGATGCAGTTGACCACCTGATCGTTCT
>DVGE01000158.1 GCA_018712885.1 Candidatus Pullichristensenella stercoripullorum
CATCATCTGTTCCTATGTGGACGATATCTACCGGCTTTCCGAGGCGCTTCTGCGCCAGGATGACGTGGGGTTGATCGCCCGCAAGGACTACATCAAGCGCCCCAAACCCAACGGCTACCGCAGCCTGCACCTGATTGTGCGCATTCCGGTATTCTTTGCCGACCAGAAGCGCGAACTGCCCGTGGAAGTGCAGATTCGCACCATCGCCATGGATTTCTGGGCCAGCCTGGAACACCAGATGAAGTACAAACAGAGCGTGCCGGAGCAGGAGGACGTGGTTTCCCAGCTGCGCCTGTGCGCGGAGCGCATCAGCGTGCTCGACGAGGAGATGATGAGCCTGCGCAGGCGTATCGAGGCCGCCAAAGACAAGCCCACGCAGGACGATATACTCTTTGAAAAGCTGCTGAACCTGGAAAAACCGATTGAATAGCGACGGAAATGTGAAAAGGAGGGATTTGGAATGGAAAACACGCACGGCGGCAGGAACAATCTTGAATATTTATGCATACATGCGCCCGCAGACATGCGCAAGACCTATATCGACGGCTATCGCAGCTTCGGCTGGGAGCTGGAAAACGCGGACGCGCAGGAGGACAGGCTTTGCTTCCGGCGCGCGGCGAAGCTGTGCAACCGCACGGAGCTGATCCGCCTGCAGCGCCAGTTCAGCGGCATCGCCGCCGAGATTCGCGCCATGCGCCGCGCCGGGGCCAGCCGTGCGGAAAACGGCGGCCTGCTGACCGGGACGGTGGGCGCATGGATGTTGGCTTGCACGGTACTGTTTTACGCGGCAGGCATGACCGGCCTTTCTCAAGCCGCCTTGGCGATGGGAATCACTTGCGCAGCACTGGCATACCCCGTTTACCGGCTGCTCTCCCGCCGACTGGAAACGCATTACGAGCCGTATTTGGCCATGCGCTATGAGGATTTGGACACCGTCTGCAAAAAGGCGCTGGCTCTGTTGTAACCCCCCCAACGACAAGGAAGGAGCGACGCCTGTGCACTATTCCCGAAAGACAAGGGCGGCATTTGCTGCCGGAATCCTGCTCGCGCTGGGCATCATCGCCATACTCGCCGCCGGCATTGCCATCATCTGCTTTTTTTACCCGCAGGCGCTGGCCTATATTTTGGGCGTAATCGCAATCGTGCTGGCCCTGTATACGGCCGTGGGGCTGGGCTGCGCGCTTTGCCAAATTCTCGCCGGGCGCAGGCGGGAAATCCCGGCGCAATGACGGCCATTCATGATTCGCAAACAAAATCCAAGCAAAGCGGAAAGAATTACCTGTTACCATAGGCGCGTCGCCGGAAAGGGCGGCGAAAACAAATGCAAACAGAGGAAAGGAAGGAATTTATGAGCATCAAAACCGCATTGCAGGCCGCGGGCCTTAAAAAAGTGTACGACTATGTGGACAAAGACCCTCACAAGCGCCTGCCGCAAATCGTTTCCGTGATTGACAAATTCGTGCCCTCCGGCAGCAGCATCGACAGTACCATCAAGGGCATCAAGGACGGGCTTTCCGACCCGGAGAACAACTGGAGCCGCTATGTCATGAGCATTTGGGACGACGTGGACGACGGCGTGCGCCGCACGCTGTTTGAAAACTTCGCCATCAACGGCACTTTCCTGGAGACGGACATCAACGAATCGCTGCAGGAAAAGCACGACTGCAACATCCCCTGGACGATGCTCATCGACCCTACCTCCGCCTGCAACCTGCACTGCACCGGCTGCTGGGCGGCGGAGTATGGCAGCAAGCTCAACCTCTCCTATGCGGAATTGGACGATATCATCCGCCAGGGCAAGGAGCTGGGCATGCGCTTTTTCCTCTATTCCGGCGGCGAGCCCCTGGTGCGCAAGGCCGACATCCTCCGCCTGTGCGAAGCCCATCCCGATTGCGAGTTCTCCGCCTTCACCAACGGCACGCTCATCGACGAAGCCTTTGCCGACGAGATGCTGCGCGTGAAAAACTTCATTCCCGCCATCTCCGTGGAGGGCTTTGAGGAGGCCACCGATTCCCGCCGCGGCGAGGGCACCTTCAAGCGCGTCGAGCGCGCCATGGCGATTCTCAAACAGCGCCGCCTGCCCTTTGGCATTTCCTGCTGTTACACCAGAGCGAACGTGGAGGTAATCGGCAGCGAGGCATACTTCGACCAGATGATCGAATGGGGCGCGAAGTTCTGCTGGTTCTTTACCTACATGCCCGTGGGCAACGCCGCCGTGCCGGAATTGATGGTCACAGCCGAACAGCGCAAGTTCATGTACGAGCAGGTACGAAAATTCCGCTCCACGAAGCCGATTTTCACGACGGACTTCTGGAACGACGGCGAGTATGCGGGCGGCTGCGTGGCGGGAGGCCGGCGCTATCTGCACATCAACGCCAACGGGGACATCGAGCCGTGCGCGTTCATCCACTATTCGGATTCAAACATCCGAGAAAAGACGATTCTGGAGGCGCTTCAGTCGCCGCTGTTCAAGGCGTATCACGCCGGACAGCCGTTCAACGAAAACCATCTGCGGCCCT
>DVGE01000159.1 GCA_018712885.1 Candidatus Pullichristensenella stercoripullorum
GGTGAGCGTCGCCTCCCCGGCCTGCTCGCCCGCGGTGAGCGTCACGGTGTTGCCAAGTTCGGTGGCGCTCTGGTCGAAACTGGAAATGACCGCTTCAGAGCCGGCCTGCAATTCCGCGCTGCCGGGAAGCGTGAAGCGCAGCTCCGTCTGCGCGCCGGATGTGAGGAAAAGCGCGTCCGGCAGGCTCTCAAAGGCGCGCAGCGGCGGCGACATGCCCGCGGCAGCCAGCGCCGCCGCCAGCAAAAGCCCTGCCGCGAAGCGCCCCGTCCTTCTCTTTTTCATGGTGATCCCTCCCTGCGGCGCCTGTGGACGCCGTCCTCCTTAACGATTCCCGCATCGGCGGCGCTCTATGCTGGAACAGGGTGGTTTTGCTATCGACAAACGCGCAAAAAACTGCTATAATACATGTAATTTTCCCGGCTTTGCTCGGGCGTTCGAGTCGGCAAAACGTCATTGCGGCGCGTCAAAAGCGCCTTTTGAGCGAAATCCGTTGCCGAAAAACGCCTGCGATACTATAATGAACGCCAAAAGGGGGTGCGCGTATGCGCCGTATAGTGACATTTTTGCTGATTTTTTCGCTTTGGCTCGCGCCGTTGCCCGCGCTGGCGGAAGAAGGGCCTGCCGCTGAAGCGGAAGATGTGCTTTTGCGCCTCGCCGCCGGCGATTTTGCCTCGGTCTATGAGGATTCGGACGCGGCCATGCAGAGCGCCCTCGGCGACGCGGACGGCCTGGCCGCGGTCTGGGCGCAGCTCACCGGCATGCTGGGCGCGCTCACGGACGTGCAGACGACGGACGCGGGCGAACAGGGCGGCTATCGCGTCGTCGCAGCGCAATGCGTCTTTGCCAACGCCGACGCTACGCTGACGCTGGCCTTTGACGCGCAGGGACGGCTCGGCTCCCTCGGCCTTGCGGATATGCGCGTGCGCGATGACGGCTCGACGGCCGATGAAGGCGGCTATATCGAGGAAGCGGTCACGCTGCGCGCGGGCGAATCCGACGCGACCAACGGCCTTTTGACGCTGCCGGAGGGCGAAGGCCCCTTCCCGGCGGTGGTGATGGTGCACGGCTCCGGCCCCTCGGACATGGACGAGACGGCATACGCCTGCGCTCCCTTCCGCGACATCGCCCGCGGCCTTGCCCGCCTGGGCGTGGCCAGCATCCGTTACGACAAATACACCTACGCCCATCCAGAAAACTGCATGAGCGCGGACTTCACAGTGGACGACGAGTACACGCGCGACGCGCTCGGCGCCGCCAAACTGCTCGCGGAAGACGCGCGCATCGGCGATATTTACCTCCTCGGCCACAGCCAGGGCGCGATGCTCGCCCCGCGCATCATGCGGGCGATGCAGACTGAAGTCGGCGATCGACTGCGCGGCGGTGTGCTGCTGGCCGGCTCGCCCCTGCACATGTGGGAGATCCAGTACCATCAAAACCTCGATATACTGGCTGCGCTCGATGGCGAAACGCGGGCGGAGAACGAGGCGCTCGTCGAGGCGGAGGCGGCCAAAGCCGCGACGCTGGCGGGACGTTCAGCGGAGAAGTTACAAAAACAGACTTTATTCGGTATAAGCGCCTATTATCAAGCGGATGAAATGGCCGTCGACGCCGTACAGACTGCGGTCGCTTTGGGCTTGCCGCTCTTCATCGCCCAAGGGGAGAAGGACTGGCAGGTGCGTCCCGCGGACGGCATCGAGGCGTGGCGGGCGGAACTGCCGCAGGACTTCGACGCCACCTATGCGCTCTATCCCGACATGACGCATATGCTCTGCGATCTGGAGGGCGAACCCACGGAGACGGCTGCCGACTACATGGCCGTGGACGCGCGCGTCGACCAGACGCTCATCGAGGACATTGCCGCATGGATATCCGCGCGCTGAGCATAGATCCTCGGGCGGCGGGAGGTCGCGTGCTCGTGGCGCTCTCAGGCGGCGCGGACTCGGTGGCTCTGCTGCGATTGCTTACGGAAGCGGGCGTGGAGGTGAGCGCGGCGCACTTTGAGCACGGCATCCGCGGCGAGGCGTCCGTCGCGGATATGGAGTTTTGCCGCGATCTCTGCGCGCGGCTGCGCGTGCCCTTTTTGTGCGAGCGCGCCGACGTGCCCGCCGCCCGCTTGCCGGGCGAGGGCCTGGAAGCCGCCGCGCGCCGCCTGCGCTACGCCTTTTTGCGCCGCGCCAAAGAAGCGGCGGGGGCAAGCTGCATCGCCACCGCCCATCACGCCGGCGATCAGGCCGAGACGGTGCTCATGCACCTGCTGCGCGGCGCGGGCCCGACGGGAGCGGCGGGCATGCGCGAGCGCGAGGGCGATCTCTGGCGGCCGCTGCTGCGCGTGAAAAAACAGGATCTGGTTTCTTATTTGCGCGAGCGCGGACAGGCGTGGCGCGAGGATGCCACCAACGCCATTGCCGACACGCCGCGCAACGCCCTGCGCCTCGATATCCTTCCGCGCCTCGAGGCCATCTATCCCGGCGCGGCATTGGCGCTCTGCCGCTTTGCCGAATCGCAGGCCGTGGAGAATGATCTTCTCGAAGAAGAGGCTGCGCGCTGGGCGCGCTGCCGCGTTGAATTGCCTGGCGGCGCCTTCTGGCCGCTCTCTCCGCCGCCCGCGCCGGCGCTCCTGCGCCGCTTTTTCCGCGTCCAGCTCGGCGCGGGGGCGGCATGGGAGCGCGTCCGCGCGCTGACGGCGCTGTGTGAAGCGCCTCGCGGACGCGCGCGCCTGCCGGATGGCCGGGATGTCGAAAAAACAGAACGCGGTCTGTATATCTGCCGCCCCCCGTCGCATGACCTGAGTGTTCCGCTCTCGTTGGCGGGCGATACCCTTCTTTCCGACCTGGGGCGCATCATCGCCGCTCCCTGCGCGCCCGTTCCCATCCGCGACGATCCCTTCGCGCAGGCGCTCGCGCGCGCGGCGCTTTCCGGGGCCGAGGTGCGCTTTCGCCGCGCGGGCGACTGGATGCGTCCGCTGGGCATGCGCGGCCGCAAACTGCTTTCGGACGTCTTTACCGACCGTGGCGTCGATCGCCCGTTGCGCGATCATGTTCCCCTCGTCGCGCGTGGAAGCGAGGTCCTCTGGGCTGTGGGCGTGGGCATTTCCGATACCTGCGCCCTCCGCCCGGGCGACGAGGCCGTCAAGCTTACATTCGCGCCGCGAATGGCGTTTTACCAATACTTTTTTGGAGGTACGAAGGAATGAAGAACGATCTGGCCAAGGTGCTCATCACGCAGGAAGAGCTCGCCAGGCGCGTCGCGGAGCTTGGCGCGCAGATCTCCGCCGACTATGTGGAAAAGGAACCGATCCTGGTCTGTATCCTCAAGGGCGCCTCGATTTTTTACGCCGATCTCTGCCGCGCTGTGACCATTCCCATGAACATGGACTTCATGGCGGTGTCCAGCTACGGAAACCGAACGAAGTCTTCCGGCGAAGTCGAGATCCGCAAGGATCTTTCCGGCCCCATCGACGGCCGGCATGTCATCATCGTCGAGGACATCGTCGATTCCGGCTTCACCCTCAGCTATCTTTCCCGCGTGCTCTCCAACCGCGGCGCGGCCTCTGTGCGCATCTGCACGCTGCTGGACAAGCCGGAGCGCCGTGCGCCCGGAATCACCATCAAGGCGGACTACTACGGCTTCACCATCGGCAACGAATTCGTCGTCGGTTACGGGCTTGATTATGCGGAAAAGTACCGCAATCTGCCCTATATCGGCGTGCTGAAGCCGGAAATTTACGAAAATAACTGAAATATGCTTTGAAAAAGCGGTCCGCTGTTGATATAATAGTAGATGTATGCCGCGACAAGCATCGCCGCGGCGCGCAACGGCCGCGAAAGCGAGGAAGCGAGACTTGAAGAAAAACGTGAAAAGAAGTCCTTTTCAGACTCCTCTTTTATATGTCGTCCTCCTGCTGGTCATCCTCTGGATGGTGCAGCTGCTCGGCACGCCCACCGGCGCGCAGCCGCTGGAGCTGAGCTATTCGACGCTGCTGCAGTGGATCGAAGCGGACCTCAAAAACGACGAGGGCATGGAGCTGACCAGTGAGGAACGGGGCAAGACGATCGCCGACGTCATCATCACCCAGTCGACGCTCATCGCCCGCACGGAGGACAGCAGTATCCCGGAAAGCGAGTTTGGCGCCCGCTACGACATCACCTGCACCATCCCCAGCGAGGAGCAGTTCTACGCCGACGTCAACACCATCTACGCGCAGGTGCTTGGCCGCGAGGTCAGTCCCGCCGAATACCGCTTCGACATCACCACGCAGCTGCCCGCGGGCACGCCCTGGTGGCTGGAGTTTTTGCCCACGCTCATCCTCATCGGCATCGTCGTGGTCTTCTATATCTTTGTCATGCGCTCGCAGACCGGCAGCGGCAAGGGCATGGCCAGCTTTGGCAAGAGCCGCGCGCGCCTGACCGACCCCAAGGCCAACAACATCACCTTCAAGGATGTCGCCGGCGCGGATGAGGAAAAGGAAGAGCTGCGCGAGATCGTCGAGTTTCTGAAAAATCCCGCCAAGTTCACCGACATCGGCGCGCGCATCCCCAAG
>DVGE01000160.1 GCA_018712885.1 Candidatus Pullichristensenella stercoripullorum
CGATCTGGAGCGCGAGCGCGGCATCACCATTCTTTCCAAGAACACCGCCGTACACTACGAAGGCGTGCGCATCAACATCGTGGACACCCCCGGCCACGCCGACTTTTCCGGCGAGGTGGAGCGCGTACTCAAGATGGTCAGCGGCGTTTTATTGCTGGTGGATTCCTTCGAGGGGCCGATGCCGCAGACGCGCTTTGTACTCAAAAAGGCGCTGGAGCTGAACCTCAAGGTCATCATCGTCGTCAACAAGACCGACCGCCCCGACGCGCGCTGCGCCGAGGTGGTGGACGAGACGCTGGAACTGCTTTTGGAGCTGGACGCTTCCGACGAACAGCTCGACAGCCCCATTATCTTCGCCTCCGGCCGCGACGGCACGGCTACGACCGACTGGCGGATGCCGGGAAAAGACCTGCGGCCGCTGTTCGACGCGATCCTTTCCCACATCCCCGCGCCGGAGGGCGACCCGAACGCGCCCTTGCAGCTGCTGATTTCTACTATAGACTACAACGACTACGTGGGACGCATCGGCATTGGGCGCATCGAGCGCGGCACCATCCAGGCGGGTCAAATGGCTATCCGCTGCGCCTACGGCTCGAGCTTTACTTCCCCCTCGGCACGGCTGGGCGGGTTATATGAGTTCGACGGGCTCAAGCGCGTGCCCTGCGAAAACGCCCGCGTGGGCGACATCGTGGCCGTTTCCGGGTTTGACGAGCTGTTTATCGGCGATACCATCTGCGACCCGGCCATGGCCGAGCCTCTGCCGTTTGTGAAGATCGACGAGCCGACGGTTTCCATGACCTTCTGCGTCAACGACAGCCCTTTCGCCGGCACGGAAGGCCAGTTTGTCACCTCGCGCCACCTGCGCGCGCGGCTGATGAAGGAGATGCAGACCGACGTTTCCCTGCGCGTGGAGGACACGGAGACCACGGACGCCTTCCGCGTTTCCGGGCGCGGCGAATTGCACCTTTCCATTCTCATCGAAACGATGCGGCGGCAGGGCTATGAGTTCCAGGTGACCAAGCCGGTGGTTTTGTACAAGGAGATCGACGGCGTGCAGTGCGAGCCGATCGAGCGCGTGGTGTGCGACGTGCCCACCGAGTATTCCGGCGTGGTCATTGAAAAGCTGGGCAGGCGGCGTGGCACGCTTGCCAGCATGCACGGCCAGGACCGCATGCGTCTGGAGTTCCTCATCCCCTCGCGCGGGCTGTTTGGCTACCGCAGCGATTTCCTCACCGACACGCACGGCGAGGGCGTGATGAGCGCCGTGTTCGAGTGCTACGAGCCGGTGAAGGGCGACATCCCCACCCGCCTGTGCGGCTCTCTGGTCGCCTTTGAGACCGGCGAGGCCACCAGCTACGCGCTGTTCTCCGCGCAGGACCGCGGCGAGCTGTTCATCGAGCCGGGCGCGAAGGTCTATTCCGGCATGATCGTCGGCCGCAATTCCCGGCCGGGAGACATCGACGTCAACGTCTGCAAGAAAAAGCATATGACCAACAGCCGCAACTCCGCCGCCGCCGAGGAAGCGCTGAAGATCACCAACGTGCACATCCCCACCATGGAGGAAGCGCTGGAATTCATCGACGACGACGAACTGGTGGAGATCACCCCCAAGTCCATCCGCATGCGCAAGCGCGTGCTCAACGCCGAGATGCGCAAGAAGCTGGAAAGCCGCAAAAAGCAGGGCTGACCGGCTGTGACCGAACGCCCCCTGTCGCGGGGGCGTTCTTTGAAAGGAGCGCCATGCGCATACTGTCCCTCGAACTTACCGATTACCGCAACTACGCGCGCGCGGAGCTCCGGCCCTGCGCGGGCGTAACGGTGCTGGCCGGGGACAACGCGCAGGGCAAGACCAACCTTCTGGAAGCTATCTACCTCTGCTGCACAGGGCGCTCGCACCGCACGCGGCAGGACCGCGAACTGGTGCGCTGGGGCGCGGACTTCTGCCGCGTATGCGTGGAGGCCGAGCGGCGCGACGGCACGCACGAGGTGGACATCGCCATTCCTCTGGCCGGGCGGCGCAAAATTCGCGTAAACGGCTCGGAGATCGCCCGTTCCGGGGAATTGATGGGGCACGTGACCGGCGTTTTGTTCTCCCCGGAGGACCTGCGGCTGATCAAGGACGGGCCGGGCGAGCGGCGGCGGTTCATGGACATCGCCCTTTCGCAGATACGGCCTTCGTATTACTACGCCCTGCAGCGCTACGCCCGCGCGCTCAAGCAGCGCAACGAGCTTTTGCACACCGGCAGGCTGGAAACGCTGGACAGCTGGGACGAACAGCTCTGCCGCGAGGGGACGCGCATCATGGCCGCGCGCGCGGACTACATAGAGCGCCTCAACGAGGCGGCGGCGCGCACGCACGGCGACATCGCCCGCGAGCGGGAGAAGCTCTCCATCGCCTACGCGCCCAACGTGGCCGACGGCGATTTGCGCGCGGCCCTGCAGCGCACGCGCGAGGTGGACGCGCGGCGCATGACCACCAGCGCCGGGGTACACCGCGACGACGTGCGCTTCTGCGTGGACGGGCGCGAACTGCGGCTGTTCGGCTCGCAGGGGCAGCAGCGGACGGCGGCGCTGTCTCTGCGGCTGGCGGAGCTGGACGTGGTGCGCGCGGAGAGCGGCGAAGCGCCGGTGCTGTTGCTGGACGACGTGATGAGCGAACTCGACCCCGAGCGGCGCAGGCGGCTGCTTGCCCATCTGGAGGGCATACAGACCATCGTCACCTGTACGGACGTGGCCGACATCGCCGGGGCGCGGGCGGGCATGGTCGTGCGCGTGGAGGGCGCGTGTCTCAAACAGGCGTAAGGTTGGATAAATTTGCGTCCGCAAGCAGATGTTTTCGCTCGCGGATGCTTTTTCTGTATGGAAATATGCACGATATACCAGTGTTTATGCAGTATTTTTGCCTTTTATTCGCGATTTTGTGCATATTTCGCAGGATAACGGAAAGAGTTTTCGTGCATATTTATTGCTTGACATCTGCATAAAAATGCACTATAATGCTGCCATCGACTTTTTTCGAAGGATGGTGCTTTTTATGAAGTCCAAAGTGCTTATCTCTCTCATCCTCGCGCTGGTCGTGTGCCTCTCCTCCGTGGGCGCGCTGGCCTGCACCGCCATCTACGTCGGCTCTGACCTAACGACGGACGGCTCGACGATGTTCGCCCGCTCCGAGGACATCGCCAACAGCTACAACAAGCTCTTCTACGTCAGCCCTGCGGGCGCGAACGCCGAGGGCGAGGTCTATCAGGGCTGCTACGGCTTTACTTACACCTTCACCCACGACAGCTACAGCTACACCGCTTTCAGCGATGACAACGGCTACGGCGTGGACAACGTCTGCCCGGACTGCGGCGGCACCCACAAGCACACCCCCTATCAGGCGGGCGGCACCAACGAGATGGGCGTGAGCTTCAGCGCTACGGAGACCATCGGCGGATCGGAGGCCGTGGAAGCGGTCGATCCCTTTGCCGACGCCGGCATCGAGGAAGCCGAGATCGTCACCGTCGTGCTGGGCGAGGCGGCCACCGCCAAAGAGGGCGTGGAGTTGCTTCTGAGCATCTACGACGAAGCGGGCTGTTGCGGCGGCTCCGGCCTGTTCATCGCCGACCAGAACGAGACCTGGTAC
>DVGE01000161.1 GCA_018712885.1 Candidatus Pullichristensenella stercoripullorum
GCGCAAGCGCATCGGCGCCCTGATCGTCTTTGAGCGGCACACGGGGCTGGCGGACGTCATCGACTCCGGCACCGTCATCGACGGCGAGATCTCCGCGCCGCTGATCGAGAACATCTTTGAGCCGAACACGCCTTTGCACGACGGCGCGGTGATCGTGCGCGGCGAGCGCATCGTGGCCGCCGCCTGCATTTTGCAATTGACCGACGACCATTCCCTCTCCCGCGAACTGGGCACGCGCCACCGCGCCGCCATCGGCATCACCGAATCGACCGACGCGGTGAGCGTCATCGTTTCCGAGGAGACGGGCATCATCTCCATGGCGCGCGACGGCAAGCTGACCCGCTATCTGGACACCAAATCGTTGACCATACTTTTGACCGAGCTGTTCATGCCCGACGACTTGCCGCCGGCCTGGTTGTCCGCACATTCGACGCTGCTCGGCGCGCGGGCCAGGAAGCAGAAGGAGGACGGCGATGAAGGATAAGATTTTCTCCCTCCTCAAGCGCTTTGGCAAGGCGTTCTGGGGTTCGCTCTCCCACAACCTGGGGCTGAAGCTGCTCGCGCTGCTGCTGGCCATTCTCCTGTGGAGTTACGTGGTCTCCTCCAACCCCTCCATCACCCGCACCAAGGACATCAACGGCCTCACGGCCTACCTGAGCAACGAATCGACGCTCAACGCCAACCGCCTGGCGCTCGCCAACGACCCCGCGGAGGCGCTGGACGGCGTCTCCGTGCGGCTGGAAGTGCCGCAATCCAGCTACGCGCTGGCGGACGCGGACAACGTGCAGGTGACGCTGGACCTGTCCAGCGTGCGCGCGGCGGGCACGCAGGAAGTGCCGCTGCGGGCCACCACCAGCTACGGCCGGGTGGTGCGCATCGTGCCCGACTCGATAAAGCTCGAATTCGAGACGTACGACTCGCGTTCCGTCCCCGTCAACGCCGCCGTCAGCGGCGAACAGCGGGAGGATATGTGGTACAACATCAACCGCCTCAACCCGGAAGAACTGGTCATCAGCGGGCCCTCGAGCGTGGTGCAGACCGTGGCCTCGGCCTATGTGTACGTGGACGTCACCGACCGGGAGGATCCCTACGTCACCGCGGCGCGCTTCGTGCTGCTTGACTACACGGGCGAGGAGATCGCACAGACGCTTTTGAGCAGCTCTTCAAGCTCGGTCACCGTGGGCGTCGAGGTCTATCCCACCCGCGAACTGCACATCTCCACCGCGATCGAGGACGTGGTGCAGGGAACGCCCGCGGAAGGTTACGAGGTAACATCCGTCTCCATCCAGCCGAAGAGCGTCACCGTAGCCGCGGACGCGCAGCTGCTGGAGAGCCTTACCGAACTGCTCATCCAGCCGGTGGATGTGGACGGCGCCAGCCAGACCTTCTCGCAGCGCACGCGCATCGTCACGCTCACCGACTTTAAGGACATCTCTACCGAACAGGTCTACGTCACCGTCAACATCGAGGAAGTGCGCGCGAGCGCCTGGGCGGATGTGAACCTCTCGTTCATCAACCGTCCTGATGATCTGACCTGTACGTTCACCAACGCGGACTTCCGCGTGCTCGTGACCGGGCCGGCCAGCCGCGTGGAGGCGCTTTCCGAGAGCGGCGTGGAGGCCATCGTGGACCTGCGCGACCTTTCGGCCGGGGAATACACGCTGCCCATCGCGGTGGATACGGAGCTCTACCCCGGCCTGACGCTGGAATTTGAGCCGGCGAGCGTAGAGGTGACCCTCTCGGCTTCGTCCGGCATGGACTGATGATCTACGGAGGCAACAATGGCGGCAAACAGCTTTGCGGATACAGTCGTGAACGGCATGCTCAGTTGGTTGAAGGGCTTCGCCAACTGGGTGCTGCGGCTGTTTGACCTGGCCGGCAGCGGCGGCGTTTCCCCGCTGGAGTGGCTGTCGGAGCACTGGCTGCAGCTTTTGATCGTTTTGCTGATCGTCGGCGTGGCGGCGGACGTCATCGTCTGGCTGATCCGCTGGCGGCCCTACTGGGTGTGGTTCCACAAAAAGCGCATCGTCGTGGATGACGAGGACTTTTTCGCGGACGAGGAAACGCGGGAGGAAGAAGCGCGAAGCGACACCATCCCGCTGCGCCCCGTTCGCCGGCCGGATACCATCGTGCGGCGCGAGCCCGCGAGCACGGCGCCAAGCCGTTCCCGCCCCGCGCGCGCGCCCAAACTGAAAGCGGACGCGCAGCAAAAGCGCGAACCGCCGCGGCCGGATGTGTTTGAGGACGAGCTGTTCCGCATCCAGCCCTCGTCCAAGGCGCGCAAAGTGCCGGAAGACGCGGTGTTCAACGTCAGCGACCTGCCGCGCGCGCAGGCGCAGAAAAAGCGCCCGCCGGCCAAAAAGCCCGCGGCGCGCAAGGAGGACGACCTGTTTGATCTCCACTGAGTGGCTCACGGCCGGGCGGCGCCTGAAGGTGCTCGTCGGCCATTATGGGAGCGGCAAGACCGAGCTGGCGGTGAACATGGCGCTGCGTTTGGCGCAAACGGCGCGAACCATGCTCATCGACCTGGACATCGTCAACCCCTTTTTCCGCAGCGCCGAGGTAAAGCCTTTGCTGCAGGAAAACGGTGTGGAAGTCGTCTACCCGGCCTACGCGCTCTCGGGCGTAGACATCCCTATTTTGCCGGCGGAGGTGGAGCGCGCCTTCACCACGGACGGCTATTGCGTGTTCGACGTCGGCGGCGACGACGACGGCGCGGTGGCGCTGGGGCGCTATCACGCGCAGTTTTCCGCTTGTCCCGCCGACGTTTATTTTGTGGTCAACCCCTTTCGCCCGCGCACGGCGCGGGTCGGGCAGGCGCTGGCGCTGATGGAGGCCATAGAGCGGCGCGCGCGCGTGCCCATCACCGCGCTGGCCGTCAACGCCAACCTCGGCGCGGAGACCACAGCGGAGGAGATCCGCGCCGGGCGCGATTTTGTTTCCCGCCTCGCGGAGGAGAGCGGGCTGCCGGTGGCGTTCGAGGCGGGCGGGGAAGAAGCGCTCGCGCCCCTGCCGGCAGTGTGGCCGCAGCTGCCCATCCGCCGCTACCTTACCCCGGAATGGATGAAATGGCATGAATAAACGGCGCATACTCTGCTTTGGCGATTCCAACACTTACGGCACCAATCCGGTCGGGCCGCGCTACGGCGAAGACGCGCGCTGGCCGACGCTTTTGCAGATGCTGCTGGGCGAGGGCTTTCGCGTGCTGGAAGAAGGCTTCGGCGGGCGCACCATTGCCTTCGACGACCCCGTGGAGGGCGGCTACAAGAGCGGCATGCAATACCTGCCGCCCTGCCTGATGAGCCACGACCCGCTGGATCTGGTGATCGTCATGCTGGGCACGAACGACACAAAGCAGCGCTTTGCCATGTCCGCGCCTGCCATCGCCCAGGCGCTGGCGCATCTTGTGCGTCTTTGCCGCCTCTACGCGGCGGACGCGCGGGGCGAGCCTGCGCGCGTGCTCATCATTTCCCCGCCGCCGGTGCGCAGGGAAGTGTTGAAAACGCGCATGGCGGGGACGTTCGACACGCGCAGCGTCGAGGTCTCGGAACATTTGGCGGAGGAGTATCTGCGCATCGCCAAACTGATGCGCTGCGAGTATGTCAACGCGGCGGACTTCTGCCGCGCCTCGGAAGAAGACGGCGTACACCTCACCGCCGAGGGGCACCGCGCCCTGGCAAGAGGCATCGCCGGAAAAATATGGGAGATCTTCAAGGAGGAGTAGATCATGATCAACTTCAGCCACTATCTGCCCACCCGCTTCGTGTTCGGACGCGGGGTGGAGGACCAGACCGGCGAGCAGGTGCGCGCGCTGGGCGCGACGAAGGTGCTCATCCACTACGGCGGCGGCTCGGCGGTGCGCTCGGGCCTCATCGCCCGCGTGGAGGCTTCGCTGGACGCGGCGGGCGTCAAGCACGTCTCTCTGGGCGGCGCGCAGCCCAATCCCCGCGACACCAAGGTGTATGAGGGCATCGACCTCATCCGCCGCGAGAAGGTGGACTTCGTGCTGGCCGTGGGCGGCGGCTCGGCCATCGACTCGGCCAAGGCCATGGCGCACGGCGCGCTCTACGACGGCGACTTCTGGGATTTCTTCTGCGGCAAGGCCAAGCCGGAAAAGTCCCTGCCCAAGGGCGTGGTGCTGACCATGTCCGCCGCGGGCAGCGAGTCCTCCGACAGCTGCGTCATCACCCAGGAATCCACCAAGACCAAGCGCGGGCTGAATACTGAATTGAACCGCCCGCTGCTGGCGATCATGGACCCGGAACTGACGATGACGCTGCCGCCCTATCAGATCGCCTGCGGCGCCACGGACATACTCGCCCACATCATGGAGCGCTACTTCACCAACGAGCCGGACTGCGACCTCACCGACCGCCTCTGCGAGGGCACGATGCAGGCCGTCATCCGCGCCGCGCGCATCATGGTGAAAGATCCGCACGACTACGACGCTGCCGCGCAGCTGATGTGGGGCAGCACCATCGCCCACAACGACACCCTCAGCGTCGGCCGCGTCAAGGACTTCGCCAGCCACCAGATCGAGCACGAGCTCTCCGCGCTCTACGACTGCGCCCACGGCGCGGGCCTGGCCGTGGTGTTCCCCGGCTGGCTGCGCTTCATGCTGCAAAAGCCGGACAAGGTGATGCGCCTTGCGCAGTTCGCCGTGCGCGTGTGGGGCTGCCAGATGGACTTTGAACACCCGGAAAAGACCGCGCAGGCCGGCATCGACGCCTATGTTGCCTGGCTCAAAGGCATCGGCATGCCGGTGACGTTTGGCGAATTGGGCGCGCGCGAGGAGGACATCCCCTACCTCGCCGCCAAGGTCAAGCGCCCCAACCCGGACGGCACCGTGGGCAAGTTTTACGCCCTTGGCACCGAGGACATCGAGAAGATCTACCATCTGTGCCTGTAACGGCCCGGCCGCATGCGAACGCCCGCCCCGCGAACGACGCGGTGCGGGCGTTTGTTCAGGACTTTATGGTGAAGCCTTCCTTTTCGAACACAGCCATCCAACCTTTGAGGCGGTTGAAGAAATCGGCGTTGGAGCTGGTCTTTTCCATCATGCCGATGAGCTGCTCGGCGGTCTCCTGCGGGTTGCCGCCGGAGAGCAGGCGGCGTATCTTCAGCGCGCCTTCCAGTTCCTGTTCGTCAAGGAGCAGCTCTTCGCGGCGGGTGCCGGACTTGAACATGTCGATGGCCGGGAAGATGCGCCGGTCGGAGAGCTTGCGGTCGAGGTGCAGCTCCATGTTGCCGGTGCCCTTGAACTCCTCGAAGATGATGTCGTCCATGCGGCTGCCAGTCTCGACCAGGGCGGTGGCGATGATGGTGAGGCTGCCGCCGTTTTCGATGTTGCGCGCCGCGCCGAAAAAGCGCTTGGGCTTGTGCAGCGCCCCCGGGTCGAGGCCGCCGGAGAGCGAGCGCCCGGTCGGGGGAATGACGAGGTTGTAGGCGCGGGCCAGGCGGGTGATGGAATCGAGCAGCACCACCACGTCCTTGCCCTGCTCCACGAGGCGCTGGGCGCGGTCGAGCACCATCTCGCTGACGCGGGTGTGGTTCTCGGGGGCCTCGTCGAAGGTGGAGTAGACCACTTCGCCCTCGATGGAGCGCTTCATGTCCGTCACCTCCTCGGGCCGCTCGTCGATGAGCAGCACGATGAGGTGCACGTCCGGATAGTTGCGGGTGATGGCGTTGGCGATCTTTTTAAGCAAGGTCGTCTTGCCGGCCTTGGGCTGGGAGACGATCATGCCCCTCTGCCCCTTGCCGATGGGCGCGAGCATGTCGATGAGGCGCAGGGCGAGGTCGCTGTGGCCGCTGGGGTCCTCAAGGCGCAGGCGCTCGTCCGGGTAGATGGGCACCAGCGATTCAAAGGGCTTGCGCCGCGCAGCCTTCTCCGGCGCTTCGCCGTTGATCTCGCTGATGTAGATCATGGCGTTGTAGCGGTCGCCCTCGCGCTGCGGGCGGGTCTTGCCCACCACGTAGTCGCCGTTGCGCAGACCAAAGCGGCGGATCTGGGCGATGGAGACGTAGACGTCCTTGTTGCCGGGCAGGTAGTTCTCGGCGCGCAAAAAGCCGTAGCCCTCGGGGTGGACTTCCAGCACGCCGTAGCCGTCCATGCACTCGCCCGTGGCCAGCATCTCCGGCACGCCGGGGTTGATGGCGTTGGGGTCGGGCACATAGGCGTTCTCTCGGCGCAGCGCGTACTCGCGCGGGGCGGCCGGGCGCGGATAGTCCTGTTTGGGCGTGTCCACGCGCTGCAGGCGCTGATAGTCCTGTTTGGGCGCGTCCACGCGCTGCGGGCGCGGATAGTCCTGTTTGGGCGCGTCCACGCGCTGCGGGCGCTGGTAGTCCTGCCGCTGGGGAGCATCCACGCGATCATAACGGCGCGGATAGTCCGCGCGCGGGGCGTTCGCGTGCGCGTCCTGCGCGGTGCGGGGAACGGCGTTGCGGTTGAATTCGCGGGGGATGCGCTGCTGGCCGTCGTAGCGCTGCTGGCCGTAGCGGGGCTGATAACGGGGCGCATAGGGGCGGCGCTCGCCTTCGGCGTTCTGGCGGTAGCGCGCGGCGCGCGGGCTTTCGCGGTCCTCCACGGGCGCAGCGCTCTCCGGCGCGGCGCTCTCTGCGGTGGCAGCCGGCTGCGGCGCGCTGGCCCCGGCGCTTTCCCCGCCTTGCGGCGCGGCGGGCGCGCCCTCTTCCTGGGCGATGGCGGCGCGGGACGGGCGCGCGCGGCGCGGACGGGCGGACGCGGCGGGCAGCGCCGGCGCTTCCGACGTGGGCGGCAGCGCGGGAGCGCTTTCCGACGCGGCGGGGAGTTCCGCGGCCCCGGAAGGCGTTTCGCCGGCGGCGGGATCTTCGGCGACGATGGCAGGCGCTTCGGCGGGCATGGCGGGCGCTTCGGCGGCTTCCGGCCGCGGCGCGCGTTCCCGCGCCGCTTCTGCGGAAGTCTCCGCCTGGACAGCGCTCTCCCCCGCCCCGCCCTGTTCGGCTTCGGGCGACTTGGGGCCCGGCGCGGCCTTCTTCCGCCGCTTGGCCTTTGCCGCGCTCTCCTTCAACGGGGCGGTCGCCTCCGGCGGCGGGACGTCGGCTGCCTTCTCGCCCTCCGGCGCGGCCTGGCGCGCTCCGCTCCTGCGCGCCGGCTTTTTCTCCGGAGGCGCGGCTTTCGAGCGGCGCTCGCGCCTGGCCGGGGGCGCCTTCGGGACGGGCGCGGCCGCTGCCGCCGTGGAGTCCGGGGCGGGCTCCGCCGCCGTTTCCGGGGCGGGCGCTTCTTGGACGGGCGCTTCCCTGGCTGGCTCGGGCGTTTCTTTGGCGGGCGCTTCTTTGGCAGGCTCCGGCGCCTGCTCCTGCGCCGCCTGTTCAGCGGACTGCCGCGCGGCGGCGAGCTGGCCTTCGAGCACGAGCTCTACCAGCCTGCTCTTTGCCGTGCCCGCGGGCACTTTGACCTTCAGCTCTTTGGCGAGCTGGCGCAGCTCGACGACGGTCTTCGTATGCAGCGTTCGATAATCCAAGAAATGACCTCCTTCAAAAAGGACGGAAGGGGCGCGGCGAAGGGTCAGGGGCGCACGGCCACGGCGATATCGCGCGTGACCGCCTGCTCCACCCAATGTTCAAAATGATCGTAAGGCCCGCCTTCGAGGACGCGCAGGCCGGCCCCGGCAAGCAGGGCGCGCACCTTGCGCGCGGGCAGCGTCTGGGCGTTGAAGGAGAGGGCCATGGCCGCGCCGTGTTTGAGCGTTTCCGCCCACGCGGGCAGGGCGAGGCGCAGAAGCGCCTCCAGCGGCATGTTCGCGCCGTGCTGCACGCCATAGGGCAGGTCGGCGCAGAGAAGGTCGAACGTTCCCGCGCCAAAGGCTTCGCGGGCGCGCGCCGCTTCCGCCTCGGCAAGGCGCAGCGTGCCCGCCGGGAGCGTGAGCGCGGTATACGGCGCGCTCTTTTTGCCGCGCAGCGTCAGCGAGCCGCGCTTGGTCGCATGCTTGAAGCGGTGGTATTCCAGATAGCGCTTGAAAAACTGTTCCGCCTCGCGCAGGGCGGCGCGGTCGATATCTGAACCGGTGGCGTCCCAGCCGCGGTTGAGGGCCACGAACAGCGTAGTGCCGCGGCCGCACATGGGGTCGAAAAGATGCGCCCTTTCCGGCATGTTCCCCGCGAGCCAGGCGAGGTTGATAAGCAGCTGGGTGAACACCTCGTTGGTCTTGCCCTTGTATTTGAGGATGCCGGGAAGGTCGCCGCCCACGCGGGGCGCTTCGCGGCCGAAGAGGGGCAAAAGCGCGCCGTCTTCCCGCCTTTCAAAGAGCGCGTAAAGGAGCGAATGGCGGGAAAGCACCCTGGCTTCCGCATCCGTAAACGCGCGCGCGGCAAAGTCCAGCGCGGGAAGGCCCTCGACGCCGCTTTCTTCCCAAGTATATTCCACGCCCAGGCGCGCGAGCGTCACTTCCAGCTCGGCGCGGGCCAGTTTTTCCGTTTCGGCTTGATAGCGCGCATTGGCATGCGGCCACAAAAGCATTGTATAACGCATATTGGAACTCCGGCGCGCCCGAAACGGGCGGCGCGAACGAATGTGACGAAGCGCTTCGGCGCGGGGAGATGTACGAAAAAACTTCTATGCAGAGATACGCCCGAATATGACGTTTGTTCGGGAAAGCGCGCCAAGCGCCACAGACGTGGGAGCGCGGCGGCATGTATGTCTGATGAAATTGCAAAACGATGATCCGAAGACCGGGCGGCAGGCAGGCCGCGCGGAGGCCGCTCATGCGCCGCGGCCGCGGCAAGGGATCGCGCAGCAGAAGCGCACGCCGAAGACGGACAAACTGAAAGCCGCCCCTTTGCAACAGGGGCAAAGGAGCGGCTTTAGGCATTAATACTTGCGCTTGCGGGCTGCCTCCGCCTTCTTCTTGCGCTTTACGCTGGGCTTCTCATAATGCTCGCGCTTGCGGGCCTCCGCGAGAATACCGTCGCGCGCGGTCTTGCGCTTGAAACGACGCAGGGCG
>DVGE01000162.1 GCA_018712885.1 Candidatus Pullichristensenella stercoripullorum
CGTAAAACTTTCTGTCGCTTTCGTCCGCGAAGGGAACATCGGCGATGAGGTCCGCGATGACCGATATGCCATTTATGGCGATGGCGTCGAGGATGTACTGTATTTCCCATTCGCTGAAGCCAAATTTGGGCCGGCGCAAAACCTTCGTGTATTCTTCCAGTATGCGGTAGTCGTAGCAAACGGTGAATCTTCGGGAAAGCACCGCGTTTACGATCGCCGCCGGTTTATTCGCAGGTGACCAAAGGGCCGATACGAGAACATTCGTATCCAGAACGATGTTCATAATATCAGCCCTCGTTTCTGGCCGCCTGGATCTCCGCCTCGATCTCCTCGTCGGACATAAACCCCTTCGCGGCCGCCTTCCTGCGCATGTTGTTAAAGGCAATCATGGCCTTGGCCTGCCTTACCGCCTGAACGACTTCATCAAAAGAATCGGCGGGAATGTCGATCATCAGCGCCGCAGGCTTCCCGTTGTTTGTGATGACGACTTCGTTGCCGGACGACAGGCTTTCCCACATTCCCTTCGTGTCCGTCCGCAAGTCGCGCACAGAATAGAATGTCATGCGAACACCTCCTTGATACCAATAGTATACACGATAGTGTCCAAAATGTCAACATCCTTGGGGAACTTTGCGAAAGGCGGGGCGATCAGGGGACAACGGGCAGACGGCCACAGCGGCGTTTCGCGGCGCTGGCAAGGCGGGATTTTATCTTTTTGCGCTTTTCACCGCGCCCGGAACGTGCTATAATCTTACAAACGATACACTTGCGGGGGATGCGTTATGTTCGAGCAGCACCGGGAGCGAAACCTTTCCATGGTGATGGACTTTTACGAGTTGACCATGTCCAACGGCTATTTCCGCGACGGGGTGAGTAACGCGCGGGTCGCCTTCGACGTGTTTTACCGCAAAAACCCCGACAACGGCGGCTTCGCCATCTTCGCGGGGCTGGCGCAGGTGGTGGAGTACATCCGCAGCCTGCACTTTACCGAGGACGACATAGCCTTTTTGCGCGCACAGGGCATCTTTGACGAGGGCTTCCTCGACTACCTGCGCCATTTCCGCTTCACCGGCGACCTCTACGCGTTGCGCGAGGGCACGGTGATGTATCCCAACACGCCGGTGGTGACGGTGGTCGCGCCGCTGATCGAGGCGCAGATCGTCGAAACGGCCATTTTGCTGGAAATCAACCACCAGTCGCTGATCGCCACCAAGGCCAACCGCATCGTGCGCGCGGCGCAGGGGCGCGTGGTCAGCGATTTCGGCGCCCGCCGCGCCCACAACATAGACTCCGCCGTCTACGGCGCGCGCGCCTCCTACATCGGCGGCGTGGATTCCACCGCCACGGTGCTGGCCGGGCAGATGTTTAATATCCCCGTTTCCGGGACGATGGCGCACTCGTGGGTGATGTTCTACCCGGACGAGTACACGGCCTTTGAAAAGTACGCCCGCGCCTATCCCGACGGCTGCACGCTGCTGGTGGACACCTACGACGTGCTGGAAAGCGGCGTGCCCAACGCCATCCGCGTGGCCAGGGAAGTGCTGGAGCCGATGGGCAAGCGGCTCAGGGGCATCCGTCTGGACAGCGGCGACCTGGCCTACCTTTCCAAGAAATCCCGCGCCATGCTCGACGAGGCGGGGCTGACGGACTGCAAGATCGTCGCCTCCAACAGTCTGGACGAGATGACCATCTCCTCCCTGCTCAGTCAGGGGGCGAAGATCGACATCTTCGGCGTGGGCGAACGGCTGATCACCGCGCGCAGCGAGCCGGTGTTCGGCGCGGTGTACAAGCTGGTAGCCGTGGAGGAAAACGGCCGCTTCGTGCCGCGCATCAAGATCTCTGAAAACGTGGAAAAGGTCACCAACCCCGGTCTCAAGCGGCTGTTGCGCGTCTACGACCAGCACGGCAAGAGCGTGGCGGACCTTCTGACGCTGGCGGAGGAACCGCTGCCGGGCACGGAACCGTACCGCTTCGTCGATCCCGTGCGACCGTGGCGCATCCGTCACTTTGAGAACTGCCGCTTTGAGGACATGCAGGTGTGCGTGTTCAAGGGCGGGGAACTGAAATATCAGCCCGAGCCTCTGGACGAGGTGCGCGCCTACGTGCAGCGGCAGCTTTCCGCGCAGGTGTGGGAGGAGGAGCAGCGCTTCGAAAACCCGCACGTACACTATGTGGACATGAGCCCGCGCATGTACGAACTGAAGATGAGCATGCTCGACAAGGCGCGCGGATAGCGGCGATGGAACCGTCTCCGGGCGGCGCGCGTCCAAGGAAAGCGCGGGGAAAGACCCGCGAAATGGACGAAAGCGAGGGATGCCCGGATGAAGAAATTGCTTGTTTTGTTGATGACATTGTGCCTTGCCCTGCCCGCCTGTGCGCTGGCGGAGGCGGAAACGACCGCCACGCTCCATGTGTTCGCCTACGGCGAGGAGGTCGGGCAATACCCGCTCGCGTACACGGGCGAACTGACCGCCGAAGCGCTGCTGGAAGGATTGAGCGCCGTCACGAAGCACGACTTTGCCTGCGACAGCGCTGCGGTCGAGGGAGACAGCGTCACCGTCATTTGGTCGGACGGTGCCACGCTTTTGCGCCCCGAAAGCGCGCCCATGCGCGTGGAGAGCCTCGACCTTACCTTTTACGACTTTGATTCGACCCTGCAGTTCATGCTCGACAGCGCCTATTGGACGTTGCGGGAAAACCTCGGCGTTGAGAAGGTCTTTTTCGCTACGCCTTCGGGCGCGGGGCTGCACCTTGAGAACACGCCCTATTGGAGTCTGCCCGCGGGCGCTTGCTACAACGGCAATTTCGCCGGCTGGTACACAAGCGGCTACACCTTCGAGGACGCGCGCCAGATGATGGGCGACGCGGGCGAGAACATCTCCGGAGCGGATGCGGCGCAGATCGTCTACGCCTATCTGGTGGCGGG
>DVGE01000163.1 GCA_018712885.1 Candidatus Pullichristensenella stercoripullorum
CGCGCCCGCGCCTTCCGCGCGCCGCCAGGCGACCTCGCGGGCGTCGTAGCGGGGGCGGCGGTCGGACTGGTAGCTGCCCTCGTGTTCCTCATCGACGACGATGACGCCGACGTTTGTAAGCGGCGCGAACACCGCCGAGCGCGCGCCGATGACCACGCGCGCCTCGCCCGAGCGGATGCGCCGCCATTCGTCGAACCTCTCGCCCTGCGAAAGGCCGGAATGGAGGACCGCCGCGTCTGCGCCGAAGCGCTGGTGGAACCAGGAGACCATCTGCGGTGTGAGGGCGATCTCCGGCACGAGGACAATGGCGCTTTTGCCCACCTCCAGCGCCCGGCGCACGAGGCGGATGTAGACCTCCGTCTTGCCCGAGCCGGTGACGCCGTGCAACAAAAAACGGCCGCCGCCATGCTCCAGCGCGGCGCACAGTTCGGATACGGCGCGCCCCTGCGCGCGGGTGAGGGGCGGGTCGGGCAGCGTCTCGCCGCGCAAAACGGCGGGGGCGCGGCGCTCGCCCTGCTCATAAACTTCCACCACGCCCTTTTCCACCAGCGCGCGCAGCGGCGCGGCGGGCAGAAGCGCGGTCTCCACATCTCCCGCGCGCAGGCGCTCGATGATCTCCCGCTGGCGCGAGCCGCGCGCGGCAAAGTCCGGCGCGGCAAGATGGGCCACGCGGCGCGTCTTTTCGCGCACGCTGCCCCGGCGCATGCCGGCGGGCAGCATCAGGCGCAGGGCCTCGACGAGGTTGCAGTTGTAGCGCAGGCGCATCCACTTGGCCAGCGCCATCAGTTCCGGGAGAATGACCGGCTCCGCCCCGCGCAGGGCGAGGATGGGCTTTACACGCGCGCTCTCCAGCGCACATTCGTCCGTCAGTTCGACGATGAAGCCGTCCGCGCGCGTATTCCCCAGCGGCACGCACACCTGCTGGCCTTCGCGCGCGTCCATGCCCTCGGGCACGGCGTAGGTGAATACATGGTCGAGGGCGTCAGATACGCGGTCGAGGATGACGTTTGCGTACATCAGAACAGCTCCGATACGCGGTCGAGGATGGCTTCGGCCACCTCGCGCTTGCCGCGCAGGGGCACTTCCCGCGCGTCTTCCCGGGAAAAGATGGTCACGGCGTTGGTGTCGCCGGCAAAGCCCGCGCCGGGGCGGGTGACATCGTTGGCGACCACCAGATCGGCGTTTTTCCTTTCCAGCTTTTTGCGGGCGTTTTCGGCGACGTTCTGCGTTTCGGCGGCGAAAGCGACCAGAATTTGCCCTTCGCGCTTGCGCCTGCCCAGTTCGGCGGCGATGTCCGTGGTGTTTTCAAGTTCCAGGGTCATGCCCTCGCCGCTTTTTTTGATCTTTTCCGCGGCCACGGCGCGGGGGCGGAAATCCGCCGGGGCGGCAGCCTGGATGACCACGTCGCTGCCCTCCGCGCGGGAAAGCACCGCCTCGCACAGTTCGGCGCAGGAAGTGATGGGTACGAACTCCACGCCCGCGGGCGCGGTCAGGGAGACGGGACCGGAGACGAGCGTCACGGTCGCGCCACGGTCGCGCGCGGCCTCGGCGATGGCAAAGCCCATCTTGCCCGTGGAGCGGTTGGTCAGAAAGCGCACCGGGTCGAGCATCTCGCGCGTGGGGCCGGCGGTGACGAGCAGGCGGCGGCCAGCAAAATCCTGTTTGGGGCAAAGGATGTCTTCAATGGCCTGCAGGATGGCCTGCGGCTCCTCCATGCGCCCCACGTCCTCATCGCCGCAGGCGAGGTGGCCGCGGGCGGGGCCGCAGAAGCGCGCGCCCCACGCGCGCAGGCATTCGACGTTTTTCTGCGTGGCGGGGTGCCTCCACATGGCGGCGTTCATCGCCGGGGCCAGCAGCACGGGGCAGCGCATGGCCAGGTAGGTGGTGGAGAGCAGATCGTCGGCGACGCCGGAGGCGAACTTGGCGAGGATGTTGGCCGTAGCGGGCGCGACCACGAACAGATCCGCCCACTTGGCAAGGGCGATGTGGGCGATCTCGTCGCGGGCGGCAAAGAGGTCGGTATGGACGCGGTTCCCCGTGAGCGTTTCCAGCGTCAGGGGGGCGATGAACCGGCAGGCATGCTCCGTCATCACGACGCGCACCTCCGCGCCCCGCTTTTTCAGCAGACTGATGAGTTCCGCCGCGCGATAGGCGGCAATGCCGCCCGTCACGCCCAACACGATCCTCTTACCGCTCAGCATGTGCTTCTCCTTCGCGTGTTTATTCCTCTTCTTCCCCGGAATCCTCCAACTCCGTGCGCGGATCGCGGGAATAGGTGATGAGACCGCGGTCGATCTCCTCGATGGCGATGGTCAGCGGCTTGGTCTCGCGGGTCTCGATCAGGGGCATGCTGCCGCCGATCAATTCGCGGGCGCGCTTGGATGCCTCCACGGCCAGCGTGTAGCGGCAATCGACTTTTTCCAGCAGTTCTCCGATGGGGGGATCGATCATCATGTGGGTTTTCCTCCTATTTGCCCGCTTTCAGCGACGCCGAGAGGGCGTTGAGAAAGCGCATGTTGTGCTTGGTCTTGGCGCGCGCGGCCTCAATAATGGCATAGACCTGCTCGATAGCGCGGTCAAGCGCGTCGGGGACTTCATCCCAGTCCTGATGGACGACGATGTAATCGTAGCGGTAGGCCTGCTCGACTTCGCGGGCGGCGTTGTGCAGGCGGATATTGAGCGATTCCTCGCTCTCCGTGCCGCGCGCGCGCAGGCGCTTTTCCAGATTCTCCCGGCTGGGGGGAGAGACGAAGATGCCGGTGACTTCGCTGTCCTGCTCCATGGCCTGCAAACAGCCCTGCACGTCGATCTCCAAAATCAGGTCGTGCCCCTGGGCGAGCTGCTCCTGTACGGTGCTTTTGAGGGTGCCGTAGCGGTTCTGATGCACGTTCGCCCACTCGTAGAAGGCGCCCTTGCGCACCAGTTCGTCAAACTGTTCGTCGGTCACGAAGTGATAGTGGACGCCATCGATCTCGCCGGGCCGCGGCGCGCGCGTGGTGCAGGATACGGAAAGCCCTACATCCGGATGACGCTCCACGAGCTGTTTGGCGATCATCGATTTTCCCGCGCCCGCGGGGCCGGAGATCACGAACAGAAGTCCTCGACGCTCCATAGGATAATTCCCCCTCGCTTTCATAGTGTACGGCCGGTGGCGACATCGTCGGTCCAAAGCGGCTATTCGACGTTCTGCACCTGTTCGCGCAATTTTTCGATCTCCGCCTTGCCTTCCATGGCCAGGCGGGTGATCTCGATATCCTGCGACTTGGAGGCGATGGTATTCACCT
>DVGE01000164.1 GCA_018712885.1 Candidatus Pullichristensenella stercoripullorum
AGTTCTTCCGCCGGGAATAGCGCTTCGGGCGCGCAGGCGGTGAAGTGCATGCCCATCTTGGCGCAGGCGATCATCAGCGAATTGGCCACGTTGTTGCGCGCGTCGCCCATGAAGGTGAGCTTCACGCCGGCAAGACGGCCCAGGTGCTCCTCGATGGTCAGAAGGTCGGCCATCATCTGCGTGGGGTGGAACTGGTCGGTCAGGCCGTTCCACACCGGCACGCCGGAATACTTCGCCAGGAGCTCCACGGTATTTTGGCTGAAACCGCGGTATTCGATACCGTCGTACATGCGCCCCAGCACGCGCGCCGTGTCCTCGATGCTTTCCTTTTTGCCCATCTGCGAGCTGGCCGGGTCGAGGAAGGTCACGCCCATGCCCAGGTCGCGCCCCGCCACCTCAAAGGCGCAGCGCGTGCGCGTGGAGGTCTTTTCAAACAGCAGCACGATGTTGCGGCCCATCAGGTGCCGGTGGCCGATGCGCAGGTGCTTTTCGCGCTTTAAGCGCTTGGCCAGGTCGAGTATGTGGCGGATCTCATCGGGCGTATAGTCGAGAAGGGTGAGGAAGCTGCGTCCGTAAAGGGTCATTGGGCATCTCCTTTCCAGTCGGGAAACATGGCGAGGCGGCGGAAGGTCTCAAAGCCGTTTAAGAGCGCCGCTTCGTCCAGCGTGAACAGGGGGGAGTGCAGAGGCTCGCTCTCGCCCGTGCCGAGGTAAAACATCATCCCCGGCACGCGCTGCAGGTAAAAGGAAAAGTCCTCGGCGGTGAGGTCGGGGTCGGGGAGGGGCTGGAAGGGCAGATCGGCGGTCGCCGCGCGGAAGCGCTCAAACAGCCCGGGATCGTTGATGGTGGGCGGGTACCCCTCGCTGAAGGACACCTCCGCCTCCACGCCAAAGGGCGCGCAGGCTTCGCATACGGCGCTGCGGACGCCCTCTTTGATGCGCGCGTGGTCTTCGAGGCTGAAGGCGCGCACCGTGCCGGAAAGCTCGGCAAGGTCGGGCACGATGTTGGTCGAGTTCCCGGCGTGGAACGAGCAGAGGCGAACAAGGCGCGGCATGTCCGCGGGCAAAGAGGCGTCGAAAGCATAGGCCGCGCGCACGGCCTCGGCCCCGGCGAGCATGGCGTCGCGCCCGTCGCGGGCGCGGGCGGCGTGCGCCGAAACGCCCGTCAGGTGGATATGCACCTCCGAGGCGGTGGACATAAAGGCCCCGGGCCGCGAACAGAGCGTTCCGGCGGGGATGCCGGGCTGCACGTGCAGGGCGAAGATGCGCTTTACGCCATATTCTTCCAGCACGCCGCTCTCCGCCACGAAGCGCGCGCCGCCGCCGGATTCCTCCGCCGGCTGGAAAATGGCCAGCACGTTGCAGGGCAGCTCGCGCGCATGCTGCGCGAGCCATTCGCAGAAGGCCAGCATCGTCGCCATGTGCGCGTCGTGTCCGCAGGCGTGCATTTTTCCGGGGTGCTCAGATGCAAATGGGCATCCCGTGCGCTCCTGAATGGGCAGCGCGTCCATGTCGCAGCGGAAGGCGGTGGTCTCCTCCCGCCCGGCGTCGAAATAGGCGGCGACGCCGCAGCCGGCCACGCTTTGCACCCGCGCGCCCAGCGGCGCGAGCTGCGCCAGCACATACGCCTGCGTTTCAGGCAGGTCAAATCCCACCTCGGGGATGCGGTGCAGCGCCCGGCGGTGGCGGCGAATGGTCTCGAGCATGGCCGTTCCTCCAAAGTTTGCCTTTTTGTCATTTTACCATGGCAAGATTAAATCCGTTTGTCAGGAGTGGAAAAAATGCAATTTTCGGAAAGCTGGAGAGTTCTTGACGTGCGGACGCTTGTTTGCGCGCAGAAGACAAAATGGGCGCCGAAAAACCAAAACTTGCAAATCGCTCCCGATTCTGCTATGATGACAGACAGAAAAGACGCGGAGGTGCGGCCATGTTTGAAGGCAGCTATGTGGCGCTGGTGACGCCCTTTTACCCGGATGGAAGCATCAATTTCGAAAAACTGAAGGAGCTGTGCCAGTGGCATGTGGACAACGGCACGGACGGCCTGGTCGTCCTCGGCACCACGGGCGAGTCGAGCACCACGGACGCCGCCGAGGACGCGGCCATCGTGCGCTGCTGCGTAGACGCCATCGGCGGCCGCATCCCGGTGATCGCCGGCGGCGGCTCCAACTGCACGGAAACGTCGCTTGCAAAGAGCCGCAAGTTCCGCGATCTGGGCGCGGACGGCCTTCTGCTCATCACGCCCTACTACAACAAGGCCAACCAGAAGGGCATGTACCGCCACTTTGCCACCGTCGCCGAGGCGGTCGATCTGCCCATCATACTCTACAACGTGCCCGGGCGCACGGGCTGCGCGCTCTCGGTGGAGTGCGTGGAAGCGCTTTCAAAGCTGCCCAACGTGCGCGGCATCAAGGAGGCCAGCGGCAACATCTCCTATACGGCGAAGGTGGCGCGGCTGACGAACGACGAATTCGTCCTCCTCTCCGGCAACGACGATATGATCGTCCCCGTGCTCTCGCTGGGCGGCGTAGGCGTGATCAGCGTCTGGGCCAACATCTGCCCCCGTCAGGTGCACGACCTCGTGGCCGCCTACCGCGCGGGCGACGGCAAAAAGGCGCTGGAACTGCAGCTTAAATACCTCGAACTCATCAACGCGCTGTTCATCGAGGTCAACCCCATCCCCGTCAAGGAAGCCATGAACATGCTCGGCATGGAGGCCGGCCCCTGCCGCCTGCCCCTGTGCGAGATGGAGGACAAAAACCGCGAGGCGCTGCAAAAGGCCCTGCGCGTGCTGGAGGGCGCATGAAGGTCATATTGGTCGGCTACGGCCGCATGGGAAAGATGATCGAGGAACTGCTCGCTGCGCGCGGCGATGTGGAAATCCTCGGCGCGGTCTCGCCCGGGCTGTACGAAAGCCCATGGGACGTGCCCGGCAAGCCCGACGCCCTCATCGACTTTTCCTACCCAGGCAACCTCGAAACCACGCTCGCGCGCGCGGAGGACGCCGCCTCCGCCGTCATCCTCGGCACTACCGGCCTGACCGCGGAACAAGTAGAGCGCGTCGGCGCGGCGGCCAGGCGCGTGCCGGTGGTCTTTGACGCCAACTTTTCCCTCGGCGTGGCCGTGCTGCGCAAGGCGCTTGCGCAGGTGGGGCCGCTGCTGCTGAAGTGCGGCTTCGACGCCGAGATCGTCGAGACGCATCACAACCGCAAGGCGGACGCCCCCAGCGGCACGGCCAAAGCGCTTCTGTGCGCCATCGACCCCGCGGGGGACTACGCGCCCGTCTATGGCCGCGAGGGGCTTGTCGGCGCGCGCGGCAGGGAGATCGGCGTGCACGCCGTGCGCGGCGGCACCGTGGCCGGCGAACACCGCGCGCTCTTCTTCGGCGAGGACGAAACGCTGGAATTTCGCCATTTCGCCGCCAGCCGACGCATCTTCGCCGCCGGCGCGGTGCGGGCGCTGGATTTCGCCGTCGGCCGCGCCCCGGGGCTGTACCGCGTGGACGACGTGCTGGGACTCAACGACATTCGAGGAGGGGAAAATCCATGAACGCCGAGGAGATCATCCGCTTTATCCACGATGCGAAAAAGACCACGCCGGTAAAGGCGTATGTCAAGGCCGCGGGGGACGTGGCGTTCCCCGGCTGCCGCGTGTTCGGCGCGGGCGACAGGGTCGTGTTCGGCGAGTGGGGCGACGTGCGGGCGGCGCTTGAACAAAACGCCGCCGCCATTGAAGACGTGATCGTCGAGTGCGACCGCCGCAACAGCGCCGTGCCGCTTCTGGACGTCAAAGCCGTCAACGCCCGCATCGAGCCGGGCGCCATCCTCCGCGACCGCGTGGAGATCGGCGACCGCGCCGTGATCATGATGGGCGCCATCCTCAACATCGGCGCGGTGGTGGGGGAGGACACGATGATCGACATGGGCGCGGTGCTCGGCGGGCGCGCCACGGTCGGGAAGCGCTGCCACGTCGGCGCGGGCGCGGTGCTCGCGGGCGTGGTCGAACCGGCCAGCGCCACGCCGGTCGTCGTCGAGGACGACGTGCTCATCGGCGCCAACGCCGTGGTGCTCGAGGGCGTGCATATCGGCAAGGGCGCGGTGATCGCCGCCGGCTGCGTGGTGGTCTCCGACGTGCCGGAAAACGCCGTGGTCGCCGGCGTACCGGGCCGCGTCATCAAGATGAAGGACGAAAAGACGGAGAAAAAGACCGCGCTGGTGGACGCCCTGCGCGCGCTCGACTGAAAAACGCAAAACAAAGCCGCCCCTCGCGGAGAAAACGCCTGCGAGGGGCGGCTTTGCGCTGAAGCGCTTATTCCCGGTAGGGCTTGGCGATCGGCACGTTGTCCGGGCCGAGGGGGGTGAAATCCACCGGCTTATGGCAATGGGGGCAGGTGTAGAGCTCGTTTTCTTCCCTGATCTCGTGCAGGGGCACAAAAAACACCTTGCCGCACTCGGTGCAGATGCTGCCCGCCAGCGGCACGCCGCCTTCCTCGCCGCCCTTTTCCTCGGAAGAGAGCACGCGCAGGCCGTTTTCGGGGGCGTAATCCTCATCGTCCGGCTCTTCATCGTAGCCGTCGTCCCCATCCATATAGCCGCCGTCGCGTTCGTCGCCGTCTACGGTGGCTTCGAGGTCTTCCAGATCCTCGTCGATGCTCTCCACGAAGTCGTTCAGCTCCGTCATATCGTCGCGCAGGTCGCCCAACTCGCCGGCGATATTTTCCAGCGCGTCCGCCAGCGCCGCAAGCAGCTTGGCGTTCGCCGAATCCGGGGCGAGTTCCATGCTGCCGATCAGCCCGCGGATGTAGCCGATCTGTTCCGTCAATTTTGCCATGTTTTCACCTCCGCCCCACGGGGCAGTTGAGTTTACAGAAAATGGGGCGGCAAAGCAAGCCGCCCTCATTAACTTGTGCGTTTTCGCGCCCGCTTATGCGCGGCCCAGGTATTCGCCGCCGTTGCGGGTGTCGATCTTCAATTTGTCGCCGATTTCGATAAACAGCGGCACCTGCAGGGTGAAGCCGGTCTCCACCGTGGCGGGCTTGGTGGTGTTGGAGGCGGTGTCGCCCTTGAAGCCGGGCTCGGTGGCGGTCACTTCCAGCTCCACGAAGTTCGGGGCCTCGACGCTGAAGGGCGCGCCCTTGAAGAAGCGCACGGTGACGTTGGTGTTCTCCTTGACGAAGGGGATGGCGTCCTCCACCTGATCGTGCGTCAGCGGCAGCTGATCGTAGGTGTCCAGATCCATGAAGTAGTAAAGGTCGCCGTCGTTGTAGAGATACTGCATCTCCTTGGTCTCGATGTGCGCCTTGGCCATTTTGTCGGTGGGGTTGAAGGTGCGCTCGATGACGGAGCCGGTAACGATGTTCTTCAGCTTCGTGCGCACAAACGCCGCGCCCTTGCCGGGCTTGACGTGCAGAAAACTGACGACGGTCCAAATGCCGTTGTCCATCTCAATGGTGACGCCGTTTCGGAAGTCGCTTGCGTTGATCATGGGGAATGTGCCTCCTCAAATAGAATGGTAAGGGGTTTACAGCTCGATCAGCTGCTTCGGCGCGTCGATGGGGTCGATATACCCGTCCGAAGTCAGGATCGCCATGTCCTCGATCCGGCAGCCGCCGAGACCAGAGATATATATGCCGGGCTCGATGGTGACGACGTGGCCGGGCCGAAGCACGGTCTCATCGCCCCTGCCGAGCCGGGGCTGTTCGTGGATGTCGAGGCCGACGCCGTGGCCAAGCGCGTGGCCGAAGGAGCCGGGGTAGCGCGCCTCGATAAAGTCGCGGGCCACTTTGTCCACTTCTTCGCACACCGCGCCGGGGCGGACGGCCTCAAGCGCCATTTCGTGCGCCGAAAGCACGGTCTGGTAGAGGTCTTTCAAGGCCCCGTCCACCTTGCCGATGCCCACCGTGCGCGTCATGTCCGAGCGGTAGCCGCCAAACGTCGCGCCAAAGTCCAGCGTTAAAAGCTCGCCGTTTTGCAGGCGGTGTTCGCCGGGCACGGCGTGGGGGAGAGAGCCGTTTAAGCCCGCGCAGGCGATGGTGGCAAACGCCTCGCCCTCGCTGCCCAGTCTGAGCATTTCGTAG
>DVGE01000165.1 GCA_018712885.1 Candidatus Pullichristensenella stercoripullorum
GCGGCCTGCGCCACCCGGATTTCCGCGTGCGCACCATCCCGCTGCTCTATCCCCGGGCGGGGAATCTGCAGAGCGCTCTCGAAGAACTGTTCGCCGCCTGCGACCGCGCCTACCGCGAGGGCGCGAACATCATCATACTCTCCGACCGGGGGCTGGACGGGGAACGCCTGGCCATCCCCTCGCTGCTGGCGGTGTCGGCGCTGGAACAGCATCTGGTGCGCGAAAAGAAGCGCACCGCCGTCTCCGTGCTGCTGGAAAGCGGCGAGCCGCGCGACGTTCACCAGCTTGCCATGCTCATCGGCTTTGGCGCGCGGGCGGTGAACCCCTATCTGGCGCACGAATGTGTGCTGGCGCTGTGCGCAAGCGGACGCATCGACAAATCGCCCGCGCAGGCCGTTGCCGATTACGACCGGGCGCTGTCCTCCGGCGTACTCAAGGTCGCCTCGAAGATGGGCGTCTCCACCCTGCAGGCCTACCAGAGCGCGCAGTTGTTTGAAGCCGTGGGCCTCGACGCGGCGCTGGTGGACGCCTACTTCACCAATACGCCGCACTGTCTGGGCGGCGTTGGCCTGCGCCGCATTGAGGAAGACAGCCGCTACCATCACGACCGCGCCTTTTCCGCGCCCCTCGGCGGCCTCACGCTGCTCAGCGTCGGCCGTCACCGCCTGCGCAGGGGCGAGGGCGCGGAGGAACACCTGTACAGCCCCGAGGTCATCCGCACGCTGCAACAGGCGCTGTGGAACGATGACCGCGCGCTCTTCGACCGCTACGCCGCCATGGTGGAAAAGGACGGCCCGCGCACCATCCGCTCGCTGTTGACCTTCCGCTACGAGTGCTGCAAGGCCGTGCCGCTGGAGGAAGTAGAACCGGTGGAGAGCATCGTGCGGCGCTTCAGGACCGGGGCCATGTCCTACGGCTCCATCTCGCGGGAGGCGCACGAGTGTCTGGCGCTGGCCATGAACCATCTGGGCGGCATGTCCAACAGCGGCGAGGGCGGCGAATCGCCCGAGCGCTTCGGCACGATGCGCAATTCCGCCATCAAGCAGGTGGCCTCGGGCCGCTTCGGCGTCACGCGCGACTACCTGCTCTCGGCAAAAGAGATACAGATCAAGATGGCGCAGGGCGCCAAGCCCGGTGAGGGTGGACACCTTCCCGGCGCCAAGGTCACCGAGGACGTGGCGAGAACGCGCTGCTCCACGCCGGGCGTCTCCCTCATCTCCCCGCCGCCGCACCACGACATCTACTCCATTGAAGACCTCGCCGAATTGATCTACGACCTGCAATGCGCCAACGAGGACGCGCGCGTCACCGTCAAGCTCGTCTCCTCCGGCGGCGTGGGCACCATCGCCAGCGGCGTGGCCAAGGCTGGGGCGAGGGGCATCCTCATCTCCGGCGGCGAGGGCGGCACCGGGGCCGCGCCGATGAGCAGCATCCACCACGCGGGCCTGCCGTGGGAGATCGGACTGGCCGAGGCCCATCAGGTGCTGTGCCGCAACGACCTGCGCCAGTGCGTGACGCTGGAGACGGATGGCAAGCTGATGAGCGGCCACGATGTCGCCGTCGCCCTGCTGCTGGGCGCGGAGGAATTTGGCTTCGCCACCGCGCCGCTCGTCGCTCTGGGCTGCCGCATGATGCGCGTCTGCCACCTGGGAACGTGTCCCTTCGGCATCGCCACGCAGGACCCAAAGTTGCGCAAGCGCTTCGTCGGCAAGCCGGAATACGTGGAACGCTTCATGCGCTTCATCGCCGCGCAGCTGCGCGAGATCATGGCGCGGCTGGGCGCGCGCACCGTCGAACAGCTCGTGGGCCGCGCCGACCTGCTCAAGGTCAAGGAGGGCGCGCCCATCGACCTTTCCGCGCTGCTCGGTTTCTCCCGCAACACCTGCTGCCGCCCGGGCTGCGCCTACGATCTGCATTTGGAAGACCGCGCCGACAAGCGCGGCAGGCGCGCGCTCACCACCGCCGACCGCGCCTTTGGCGCGACGCTGCCGGGCGACGCGGATATCGAGGTCTACGGCTGCGGCGGGCAGGCTTTTGGCGCCTTTTTGCGGCAGGGACAGAAGATCACCTTGCATGGCGAGGCCAACGACTACCTTGGCAAGGGCCTTTCCGGCGGCACGCTGGCGGTATGCCCGCCCGAGGGCGCGCGCTGGAACGACGGCGACGCGCTCATTGGCAACGTCGCCCTCTACGGCGCGACCAGCGGTGAAGCCTACGTCGCCGGCGCGGCGGGCGAGCGCTTCTGCGTGCGCAATTCCGGCGCGGCGGCCGTGGCCGAGGGCGTGGGCGACCACGGCTGCGAGTACATGACCGGCGGCCGCGCCGTCATCCTCGGCCCCGTGGGCGACAACTTCGCCGCGGGCATGTCCGGCGGCATCGCCTACGTGCTGGACAAAGAAAACGCCCTCGCGCGCCGTATCCACGCCGGAGCGCTGGAACTTTCCCCCGTAAGCGGCGCGCGGGCGGAGGAGCTGAAAGTCCTGCTGGAGGCGCACGCGCGCCAGACCGGCTCACCCAGAGCGACCTCTATCCTCTCGCGCTGGGCGGAGGCGCTGCCAGCGTTCAAAATGGTCATCCCCACGGAATACAGGCGCGCGATGGAAGGAAGGTGAGCGCATGGGCAAGGCGACGGGTCATCTGGAATACTCCCGCGTGGAGGAGCCTTTCCGCCCGGAGATGGAGCGGCTGAAGGACTTTGCCTGTCTGCACGAGACGCTTCCCACGCAGGCGCGGCGTCAGCAGGCCGCGCGCTGCATGAACTGCGGCGTGCCCTTCTGCCAGTCGGACTACGGCTGTCCCCTGCACAACCGCATCCCCGAGTGGAACGATCTGTTGTATCAGGGGCAGACGCGCGAGGCGCTGCAAAGGCTGCTGCTCACCGCGCCGTTTCCCGAGTTCACGGGCCGGGTCTGCCCGCAGTTGTGCGAAAAGGCCTGCATGCTCGGGGACGAGGCCACCACCAACCGCGACAACGAACTCTACCTCATCGAGGAAGGCTTCCGCAACGGATGGATCGCGCCCCGCGTACCCATCCGCCGCACGGACAGGCGCGTGGCCGTGGTGGGCAGCGGCCCTGCGGGACTGGCGGCGGCGGACCTGCTCAATCGCCTCGGCCACCGCGTGACGGTCGTCGAGCGCGCTGACCGGCCCGGCGGGCTGCTCATGTACGGCATTCCCAACATGAAGCTGCCCAAGGAGGTCGTCGCCCGCCGCGTGGGGCTGATGAAGGCGGAGGGCGTGGAGTTTCGCCTGAACACCGAGGCCGACGCCTCGCTGCGCGCGGACTTCGACGCGGTGCTGCTCTGCGGTGGCGCGCGGCGCGCCCGGCGGCTGAACGTGCCCGGCGAGGAGACCGTGGGCGTGGCGTTGGCCGTGGACTACCTGAGCGAAGTCACCCGCGCCCTGCTGGAGGGCCGCGAAAGCGCGCTCACCGCGCGTGGCAAGGATGTACTCGTGGTCGGCGGCGGCGATACCGGCAACGACTGCGTGGGCACCTGCCTCCGGCAGGGCTGCAGATCGGTCACCCAGCTGGAAATGCTGTCCGCCCCGCCCGTGCGGCGCGCTCAAAACAACCCCTGGCCCGAGTGGCCGCGCGTTTTGCGCACAGATTACGGCCAGATGGAGGCCATCGCCGTGCAGGGCGGCGACCCGCGCCTGTTCGAGACCACTGTCGAGCGCGTCCTTGCCGATGAAAGCGGCTTTGTCCGCGCTGTGGAGACGGTGCGCGTCGCGCGCGGGACAGACGGCCGTCTGCGCCCCGTTGAGGACACGCGCCGCACGCTGCCCTGCCAGCTGTTGCTCATCGCCGCCGGTTTCGTCGGCTGTGAACAGGAGACTGCCGAGCGCTTCCACGTTTCCCTCAACGCCCGTTCTCTCCCAGACCTTCCCGCCGCCACCCACACCATCGCTCCCGGTCTCTTCGTCGCCGGTGATATGCGTGGCGGCCAATCACTGGTGGTGCGCGCTCTCGCCGACGGTCGTGCCGCCGCCATGGAAGTCCACCGATGGCTCGGCGGGGAAGATCGCTGACGGCATCCCAAAACCGAGGACACGGACAAAGACACCCGGATGTGCGCGATGACGCGCGTTTGGGCGTCTTTTCTGTTTTTCATACATAGCATCATGGAGGAAGGGTGATCTCATGTTTTCCGGCATCAACACGATATGGGTCCTGGTCGGTTCAGCGCTTGTATTTTTCATGCAGGCGGGCTTCTCGATGTGTGAAGCGGGCTTTACCCGCGCAAAGAACACAGGCAACATTTTGATGAAGAACCTCATGGACTTCTGCATCGGCACGCCCTGCTTCTGGCTGATCGGGTTTGGCATCATGTTCGGGGCAGGCGGCGCGCTCATCGGCTGGATCGACCCAGGCATCGCCGGGGATTACAGCCACCTGTTGCCCGCCGGAGTGCCGCTGTGGGCCTTTGCCATTTTCCAGACGGTCTTCTGCGCCACTTCGGCTACCATCGTCTCTGGGGCGATGGCCGAGCGCACGAAGTTCAGCGCCTATTGCATCTATTCAGCCTGCATCTCCATTTTCATCTACCCGGTCTCGGGCCACTGGATTTGGGGCGGAGGCTGGTTGAGCCAGCTTGGCTTCCATGACTTTGCCGGTTCCACGGCGGTACACATGGTCGGCGGCATCTGCGCCCTCATCGGCGCGAAGATGCTCGGCCCCCGCCTCGGCAAGTACGGCAGGGACGGCAAGCCGCGCGCCATCCTCGGGCACAACCTGACCTTTGCGGCGCTGGGCGTGTTCATCCTCTGGTTCTGTTGGTTTGGCTTCAACGGCGCTTCCACCGTGGCCATGGACACAGACGCCGCCATCGAGAGCGCCAGCCTCATCTTCTTCAACACCAACATGTCTGCGGCGGTTGCCTGCTGCGTGACGCTCGTCTTCACATGGCTGCGTTACGGCAAGCCGGACGTCTCCATGACCTACAATGCCGCGCTCGCAGGTCTGGTGGGCGTCACCGCCGGCTGCGACGCGGTCTCGCCGTTGGGCGCGGCAATCATGGGGGCAGTGTTCGGCATCGTGATCGTGCTGGCGGTCGAGTTCTTCGACAAGGTCGCCAGGATAGACGACCCCGTTGGCGCCATCTCTGTACACGGCGTCTGCGGCGCGCTGGGCACGGTGATGACCGGCCTGTTCGCTACAGGCGTCTCCACGGAAAAGGGCCTCTTCTATGGCGGCGGCCTCCACCTGCTCGGCACGCAGTTGTTGGGCGTCCTCAGCGTGGCGGCTTACGTGGCTGTGGTCATTGCCATCGTCTTTGCCATCATCAAAAAGACCATCGGCCTGCGTGTGGACGCGGAGGATGAAATCGCCGGACTGGACGTTACCGAACACGGCCTTCTGTCCGCCTATGCAGGTTTTTCCATGCTGCCCGAGCCGATCGAGGACGCGCCCGCAATGGCCGTCGCGGGCGATACGCCGGTCGCGGAAGCCGTTCCCGTCAAAA
>DVGE01000166.1 GCA_018712885.1 Candidatus Pullichristensenella stercoripullorum
GACAACTACAACGCCCATGAATACGGCGTCATCATCCGCGACGGCGTGCTCTACCGCACGCGCGAGACCACGCGCAACATGCTCATCGTCGATCAAAACGGCGACTTCACCGTCCGCACCGACCGCGCGGATGACGACCCGGAGGCCGTGGGCGCGGAGCTGGTGGAGCAGGGTGTTCTTCACACCTTCGAATTCGGCCCCGAGCTGGTGCGCGACGGCGTCGCCGTGGAGTTCGACCCCGGCTTCAACGTCATCTCCACGCGCGACACGCGCCTGGAGCCGCGCACGGCCATCGGCCAGATCGGGCCTTTGCACTATGTGGTCATCGTCGCCGACGGGCGGCAGGACGGATATTCCCGCGGTCTTTCCCTGCAGGAACTGCAGCAGCTCTTCGTGCGCTACGGCGCGCAGACGGCCATGAACCTCGATGGCGGCGGCACCACAGAGATGTGGCTGTGCGGTGAGATCATCAATCGTCCTTCCGGCGGTCAGGAGCGCTCCATGTCCGATATCATCTGGTTTTAGGAGGCTGGGACAATGCTGAGAAAAATGGCCCGGCGCGGGCTCATCGGCCTCGTCGCCGGCGTAGCGCTGGAACATGTGATCGCGCTCATGACGTCGATCATCCTCAATATGGGCTATTATTCGCCCTGCCTTGTCTCGCTGCCGGAGCGCGTCGGCGGCGAGATCAACGCCGTCCTCTGGCAAACGGGCCTGAGCGCGCTTTTGTGCGGCGTCATCGGCGTCTGTTCCGTGTTCCTCGGCAACCGCCGCCTGCCCCTGCGCCGGCGCTGGCTGCTCTTCGGCGTGCCGGTGCTCGTCTGCCTGCTGGTCATCGTGCTTTTGTATCTGCTATGATGCGCGTGGTCGTCATCCCGGCGCTCCAGCCGGATAACCGCCTTGTTTCCTATGCGCGCTCGCTGCTCGCGCGCGGCTTTGCCCGCGTGGTGGTCGTCGATGACGGCAGCGGGCCGGATCACGCCGCCATTTTCGAGGCCGTGGCCGCCCTGCCGGGCGCGACGGTGCTGCGCCACGAGGTCAACCGCGGCAAGGGCGCGGCGCTGAAGATGGCGTTTGCCCATCTGCGGGAAACGCTCGACCAGCCCGCCGTCATCGTCACCGCCGACAGCGACGGCCAGCACGCCGAGGCCGACGTGGAAAACGTAGCCCACTGTCTCGAAGAACGCCTGCCCGCGCGGGCGCTGGTGCTCGGCACGCGCGATTTTGGCAAGGAGAACGTGCCCTTCAAGAGCCGCGCCGGGAATCGCATCACCTCGGTCTGCTTCCGCCTCGCCTGCCGGGTCAAGCTGCCCGACACGCAGACTGGCTTGCGCGCCTTTTCCTCGGAACTGCTTTCCGAGATGCTGAAGATCGAGGGCGACCGCTACGAGTATGAGATGCGCATGCTCTCCTACGCCGCTCATCACGGCATCGCCCTGATCCAGTGCCCCATCGAGACGGTCTATGAAAACAACAATGCCGGCTCCCACTTCCATCCGTGGCGGGACTCGGCGCGCGTCTACCGGGCGCTGTTCGGGCCGGTGATCAAGTACGCGCTGGCTTCGCTGGCGGGCACAGCGGTGGATTTTGCCGCCTTTTTTCTCCTCAGCGCCCTCGTCTTTCGCGGCGACGCGCGCTGGGAGATCTTCTCCGCCACGGCGCTGGCGCGCGTGCTCTCGGCGACGGCCAACTACCTGCTCAACCGCCACTTTGTTTTCGAGCGCCATTCGCGCGGCGCGGCGCTGCGTTACGCCGTCCTCGCCGTGTGTACGTTCCTCCTTTCCTCGGAGGGCGTGTTCCAGGGATTCCATCAGTTTGGCGGCGCTCTGGGATCGGTCTTTGGTTCGGAAACGCTCAAGACGCTGATCAAGGCCGTCGTCGATACCGTGCTGTTCATCGTCAACTATCAGCTGTGCCGCAGGTGGGTGTTCCCGGAAAAAAAGCGCGGCATGGACGCCTGAGAAACGATCTCCGCTTCGCAAAACGACAAGGGGGAGAGGGGCATGGGATTCAACGAAAAGACGCACGCCTACATTGCCGCGCGCTATTACGTGCGCATGCGGGACGCCTTTGGCGAGCGCGCGCAGCCGGCGTTCATCCACGCCGTGCAGTACTACGCGGGGCAGCGGGGCAGGCGCATGGCGCAGCGCGCCATCCGCGACGGCCGCCCCCTGACGCACGCCACCTTCCTGCAATACGGCGAATTGAAGATGAGCGGCGAGGTGACGCCGAACGCGGTGGAAGTCAAGAGCATCGCGCCGGACTACGTGATCCACATCACCGCCTGCCCCTGGCACGAGCAGTTCAGCGAGATGGGCTGCCTCGAAGCGGGCGCGGTCTACTGCCGTTACGTGGACGAGGCGCTTTGCCGCGGCTTTTCGCCGGACATCGTCTTCCAGGCGCCGCAGAACCTCAATACGTCGCCCTACTGCGTGCAGCGCGTGCTCGGCACGAACTACGCGCAGCGCCCGGACGACCCGCCGAAGACGGAATACAAAAAGAGCTTCGACTACCACTGCGGTCACCTCTACTGGTCGTTCCACGAAGTCGTTTCCGCGATCTTCGGCTCCGAGGGCGAAAAGGTGTCCGCCGCCGTTCTCGAGGATCTCGCCGAGGCCTATGGCCGGGAAATGGCCGACGCGCTGGCGGCGTGGAGACACACGGATTTCAACATTTGCTGACGCCATCGGCGCGCGCATCCCTGTGATGCGCGCGCCGCTTTTATAGAAAGGCCGCCCATCACGGGGGTGGGGAAACGTAAAATTTGCGATCCCACCCGCGCGTTCTTGACAGTGCCCGGAAATGCCATTAATATATTTTTTATAGAGACGCGCACATGAGCGCGGAAAGACGGGCGCGGTCTTTGCCCGTCCGCGCGCGCCGTTCGGGGCACAGGAAGGGATGAAAGGCACAAATGGAAAAGGCGGCGGAAAACAAAATGGGCGTCATGCCCATCGGAAAACTCGTATTGAACATGTCGGTGCCGCTGATGATCTCGATGCTGGTACAGGCGCTGTACAATGTCGTCGACAGCATCTTCGTCAGCATGGTCAGCGAGGAGGCGCTCTCGGCGGTCTCCTTCAGCTTTCCCGCGCAGAATCTGATGATCGGCCTGGCGACGGGCACGGCGGTCGGCGTCAACGCGCTCCTGTCTCGCGCCCTGGGCGCGGGCGACCGCGAGCGGGCCAACCGCGTCGCCGAGCACGGCGTGTTCCTTTCCCTGGTGGGTTACGCCGTCTTTTTGCTCTTCGGTCTTTTCGGCAGCCGCGCCTTCATACTCTCGCAGACGCACAACAGCGTCATCGTCGAATACGGCGTGGATTACCTCACGGTGGTCTGCTGCTTCTCCTTCGGCCTCTACGGGCAGATGATCTTCGAACGCCTGATGCAGGCCACGGGCCGCACCTTCTACACGATGATCACCCAGAGCACGGGCGCGATCATCAACATCATCCTCGATCCCATCTTTATCCTGCCCAAGGGCTACGATATGGGCCTGTTCAAAATGCCCATCGGCTTTGACATGGGCACCGAGGGCGCGGCCATCGCCACCGTCATCGGCCAGATCGTGGCCTTCATCATGGCGGCGATCATCAACGAGCGCAAGAACCCGGATATCCGCCTGCAACTGCGCAAATTCCGCCCGCAGGGAAAACTGATCGCGCGCATCTACGCCATCGGCCTGCCCTCGGTGATCATGATGGCCATCGGCTCGGTGATGACCTGGCTGATGAACATCATCCTCATCAACTACACGGCGGGCAAGGAGACGGCGGCCACGGTGTTCGGCGCTTACTTCAAGCTCAACAGCTTCGTGTTCATGCCGGTGTTCGGCTTGAACAACGGCGTCATCCCCATCCTCGCCTACAACTACGGCGCGCAGAAGCGCAGCCGCATGACGAAGACCATCCGGGTGTCGCTCTGCTATGCCAGCGCCTTCATGCTGCTGGGCACGATCGTCTTTTTGGCCGTTCCGCAGGTGCTGCTCGGCTTTTTCAACGCCAGCGAGACGATGCTGGCCATCGGCGAGCCCGCGCTGCGCATCATCGGCACCACGTTTGTCGTCGCCGGCGTTTGCATCGTGCTCAGCTCCGTGTTCCAGGCGCTCGGGTACAGCATTTACTCCATGCTCGTCTCCCTGGCGCGCCAGCTGATCGTGCTGGTGCCGGTCGCGTGGGCGCTGGCCGCGCTCGGCCGCTCGCTCGACAACGACGACCTTGTCTGGCTCTCTTTCCCCGTGGCGGAAGTCGTCTCGGCGGCGGTCACGGCGGTCTTTTTCGTGCGGCTCAACAAAAACGTCATCAGCAAGATCCCGGATCGCCCTTGAACCGCTCTGTTCCCAAGCCCGCATTCCCACCGGAGCGCGGGCTTGTTTTTGTCCGATCGGCGGGGGAAGGCGCTTGCGGACGCGGCTTGTAAAAAATCGTGATACGGAATTGAGTGAACAAATTTCATAAAATATTGCCTTGCAAAACGCGGCAAAATGCGCGATGATATTGGTGTAAAGTACATGAGCCTGTTGTTGGTTCCAACCGCGCTCATGGATGCCCAGGCACGCCAGCGCCCGGGAAAAGCTGCGAGAACGCGCGCATGCGTTCAACATAAACAAGGAGTGAGGTAACATGAAAAAGGTATTCGCGTTGCTCATGATCTGCGCTCTGCTGCTCTGCTCTGCGTTCGCTTCCGCCGAAGGCGAGCTCATCAGCGTTGGCATCGTCAACAATCCGCCGTCTGAGTCCGGCTATCGCGAAGCGAACGTCGAGGACTTTGAAAAGGTCTTCTCCGCCGAGAACGGCTATGATACCCAGACCTTCTACAGCCTGAAGAACGACGAGCAGCTCAACGCCGCCCAGCAGTTCATCACCGAAGGCGTTGCCTACCTGCTGATCTCCGCCGCTGAGACCACCGGCTGGGACAACGTGCTGGCCTCCGCGCAGGAGAACGGCGTGCGCGTGTTCCTGTTCGACCGCATGATCGACTGTGACGAGAGCCTCTACGAGGCCGCCGTCGTTTCCGACATGCGCAACCAGGGCGTCACCGCCGTGGAATGGCTGAAGAGCCAGGGCCTTGAGGAGTACAACATCGTGCACATCCAGGGCGTCATGGGTTCCGACGCGCAGATCGGCCGTACCGAGCCTCTGAACGAGCAGGTCGCCGCCGAGCCGGATACCTGGCACATCGTCGTGCAGCAGACCGCGTCTTGGGACGAGGCTGAGGCCAAGACCATCACCGAGGCTGCCATCAACTCCGGCGAGCCCTTCAACGTCATCTACGCCGAGAACGACGGCATGGCCCGTGGCGCCGTTGCCGCTCTGGACGAGGCTGGCATCACCCACGGCGTTGACGGCGACGTCATCGTCATGGGCTTCGACACCAACCGCTGGGCGCTCCGCGAACTGCAGGCTGGCAACTGGAACTACGATGGTCAGTGCAGCCCCTATCAGGCTCAGGTCATCAGCGACATGATCCAGCAGCTCGAGGCCGGCGAGGAGCTCAACCTCGAAAGCAAGAAGATCATCACCGAGGAGCGCGGCTTTGACGCGACCACCATCACCGAGGAAGACATCGTCAACTACGGCATCGGCGACGATCCTGGCGTGATCGAATAAGTCGCAAGCGCCGGTACATGAAGCCGTCCACGGAGGACGGCGGGGCCAGCGGCGCCGTCAGCGGCGCGTCTGACCCAAGGCAGAACATCGTGCGGTGTGGCTATGTGGTGTATTCCGCGTAACCACACCGTACATTGTCATGTGGCGCCGCGGCTTCCCTTACGCGCGCATGATGGATGAATTGGAAAGGGGAAAGGCAAATGGAAAACGGAGTTGTCTTGTCCATGCGCCAGATCTGCAAGTCCTTCCCGGGCGTGAAAGCGCTGCAGAACGTGGACTTTACCCTGCGCAAGGGCGAGATCCACGCGCTGATGGGCGAGAACGGCGCGGGAAAGTCGACGCTGATCAAGGTGCTCACGGGCGTGTATTCCCGCGACGCCGGCACTGTCAACATCGAAGGCGTGGAGGGCGACGTGGCCATCCGCTCGCCGCAGGACGCGCAGGCTGTCGGCATCAGCACAGTGTATCAGGAGATCACCCTCTGCCCGAACCTCACCGTGGCAGAGAACATATTCATTGCCCGCGACAAGGGCCCGTTCATCAATTGGAGAGCGCGCGAAAAGCGCGCCGATGAGATCTTGCAGAGCCTCGGCATCCCCGCGCGCGCCAAGCAGCAGCTGGGCAACTGCTCCCTGGCCGTGCAGCAGATGATCGCCATCGCCCGCGCCGTGGACATGGACTGCAAGGTGCTCATCCTCGACGAGCCGACCTCGTCGCTGGATGAAAAGGAAGTTGAGATGCTTTTCGGCCTCATGCGCGACTTGAAGGCGCGCGGCGTGGGCATCGTCTTCGTCACCCACTTCCTCGAGCAGGTCTACGCCGTCTGCGACCGCATCACCGTGCTGCGCAACGGCCAGCTGGTGGGCGAATACCCCATCCAGGAGCTGCCGCAGGTCGAGCTGGTCACGAAGATGATGGGCAAGGAGCTGGACGACCTCTCCGGCATGGAGAAGAAGCCCTATCAGCCCCAGCCCGACGCCGTGCCGGTCTACGAGGCCGAGGGCCTTTCCAGCGCCGCGGGCGTGCGCCCCTACGATTTCCGCATCGAAAAGGGCGAGGTCAACGGCTTCACCGGTCTGCTCGGCTCCGGCCGCAGCGAGAGCGTGCGCGCCATCTTCGGCGCCGACCACGTCACCGGCGGCAAGGTCAAGGTCAATGGCAAGTCCGTGAAGATCACCAAGCCCATCGACGCCATGAAGAACGGCATTGGCTATCTGCCCGAGGACCGCAAGTACGACGGCATCATCGCCGACCTCTCCGTGCGCGAGAACATCATCCTCGCCCTGCAGGTGCTGAAGGGCTTCTTCAAGCCTATCTCCCGCGCTGACGCCGAGAAGTTCGCCGATGAGTACATCAAGGCGCTGGAGATCAAGACCGCGTCCTCGGATACGCCCATCAAGTCCCTTTCGGGCGGCAACCAGCAGAAGGTCATCCTGGCCCGCTGGCTGCTGACGCACCCGCAGTACCTCATCCTCGACGAGCCGACCCGCGGCATCGACGTCGGCACGAAGACGGAGATCCAGAAGCTGGTCCTCAAGCTGGCGGAGGAAGGCGTGAGCGTCACCTTCATCTCTTCGGAGATCGAGGAGATGCTGCGCACCTGCTCGCGGCTGATCGTCATGCGCGACCGTCACATCGTCGGCGAGCTGACCGGCGGCGAACTCACGCAGGAAAACGTCATGCGCACCATTGCTGGAGGTGGCAACTGATATGAAGAAAGAAGCAAATGCTCCGGTCAGGCGCAAAAGCGGGCTCGCCCAGCTTCTCGTGCCGTTGATCGCTATCGCGGTCCTGGTGCTCTTCAACCTTATCCGCGATCCCTCGTTCTTCTCGGTGGCGATCTCCACCAACAACAGCGGCAACACCGTTCTGACGGGTAACCTCGTCAGCATCCTCAACGGCGCTTCCGAGCTGGCCATCCTCTCCATGGGCATGACGCTGGTCACGGCGGCCTGCGGCGGCCAGGACATCAGCGTCGGCGCGCTGGCGGCCATCGCCGGCAGCGTCTACGTGAAGATCATCGCCGGCGCGGGCGCTGCCGCCAGCGGCTGGATCGTGCTGCTCGCTTTCCTGGCCTGCGTGCTGGTGGCCATGCTCTTCGGCGCCTTCAACGGCACATTGGTCGCCGTGTTCAAGATCCAGCCGATGATCGCCACATTGATCCTCTACACCTGCGGCCGCTCCATCGCCTACTGGATCAACGGCGGCGCCACGCCGACGATCTCCAACGGCGTGGTCAGCGCCATCGGCAGCTTCATCCCCGGCATCCCGGTGCCGACGCCGATCTTCATCGTGATCATTTGCGGCATCATCTTTGCGCTGCTCTTCCGCTTCACCACGCTGAGCCTGATGACGCAGGCGGTGGGCATCAACCAGCGCGCCGCCCGTCTCAACGGCATCAACTCCACGGGCGTGAAGCTGCTCACGTTCGTCATCCTCGGCGCCTGCTGCGCCGTCTCGGGCACCATCGCCGTGGGACGCATGGGCCTGATCAACCATGAGACCGTGCTCAGCGAGATCGAGATGGACGCCATCCTCGCCGTGGCCATCGGCGGCAACGCTCTGGGCGGCGGCCGCTTCAAGCTCTCCGGTTCCGTGCTCGGCGCTTACGCGATCCAGGCCCTGACCACCACGCTCTACGCCATGAAGGTGCCCTCCACGGACATCAAGGCGTATAAGGCCATCGTCATCATCCTCCTGGTGGCGCTCTCCTCGCCGGTGGTCAAGCAGGCCATGTCCCGCCTGTGGGCGCGTATTCGCCGCGGCAAGTCCGTCGTCGGAAAGGAGGCTGCGTGATATGCAGAACACGAACCGCACACGTCGCCGTGAACCCATGAGCGATACGCAGCTTTTGCTGACGATCACCATTTGCATCTTCTTTGGTCTCTACATACTGGCCATGGCCGTCTGGGGCGGCGGCTTCCTGCGGGCGCAGCAGGTGTTCGACATGCTCAACAACAACGCCGCGCTCATCATCGTCGCCTGCTCTTTGACCATCGTCATGATCTGCGGCGGCATCGACATTTCCGTCGGCGGCGTCATCTCCCTGGTCGTCATGGCCTGCGTGGTCTTCCTGGAATCGACGGGCAACCTCTTTGTCACCATTCTGCTGGCG
>DVGE01000167.1 GCA_018712885.1 Candidatus Pullichristensenella stercoripullorum
GATCGAGATCCAGTGACCGCTTGCTCCCCTCGCCGCCCGGCATAAAGCCGGGCGGCATTTTGTGTTAATTCTCACCATGAAACGCCGCCGCGCTTGACTTTTCCAGCCTCGGGCTATATAATCGGAAGCACCGGCGATGACTGGGAGAGTAAGCGGAACAGGGACGGCCAAGCGAGGGCGGCATGGTGCGAGCGCCCGCGTCGTTTTCCGCCCAAGGACACCCACGAGACCGGACGTATGCCGGCGTTAACGGCTGAAGATGGGCTGTGGAGCAATTTCCATCGCTCAAGCAGGGTGGCACCGCGAGACCTTCGCCCCTACATTGGGACGGAGGCTTTTTTCGTTCGCCCCCATGGAAAGGAGAGACCCAAATGCTTACGCAGGCGCCCAAGGGAACGCAGGACATGTTGCCCAATGACGCGCACCGCTGGCAGAAGATCGAGGCGGCCATGCGCTCTGTATGCGCGCTGGCCGGCTACCGCGAGATCCGCACGCCGATGTTCGAACACACGGAGTTGTTCGCGCGCGGCGTGGGCGACGGCACGGACGTGGTGCAAAAGGAGATGTACACCTTCGAGGACAAGGGCGGGCGCTCCATCACCCTCAAGCCAGAGGGCACGGCGGGCGTGGCGCGCGCCTTCATCGAGCACCACCTGTTCGCCGAGCCGCTGCCCTGCAAGCTCTATTACGTCTCCTGCCCCAACTTCCGCTATGAGAAGCCGCAGGCGGGGCGGCTGCGCCAGTTCCACCAGAACGGCGTGGAGGTCTTTGGCGCCAAGGACGCCTCCGTGGACGCGGAGATCATCGCCCTGGCGCTGGACGTTCTGCGCGCGTGCGGCATCGAGGGGTTGAGCGTGCGCATCAACTCCATCGGCTGTCCCCAGTGCCGCGGGGCCTATCAGGCGGCTTTGAAGGAGTACCTCGCCGGCAAGCTCGGCTCCCTGTGCAAGACCTGCAACGAGCGCTTCGAGCGCAACCCCCTGCGCATACTCGACTGCAAGGAGGACGCGCACAAGCTCACCGACGCGCCGGAGATGCTGGACTACCTGTGCGAGGACTGCCGCGCCCACTTTGCCGCCCTGCGCGAATATCTGGACGCGCTGGGGGTCATGTACAGCGTCGATCCCCGCATCGTGCGCGGTCTGGACTATTACACCAAGACCGTGTTTGAGATCGTCACCCCCACCGAGGACGGCGAACTGACCGTCTGCGGCGGCGGGCGCTACGACGGGCTGATCGAGCAGCTGGGCGGCCCGGCCACGCCGGGCGTGGGCTTCGGCATGGGCGTGGAGCGCATGCTGCTGGTTCAGCAGATGCAGGGCGCCAGCGAGGAAGAAGCGCCGCTCTACGACGTGTTCGTGGCCACCATGGGGCAGGCGGCGCGGCTGGAGGGCATGAAGCTCGTCCGCGAGCTGCGCGAAAACGGCCTGCGCGCCGACATCGACCACGCCTGCCGCAGCATGAAGGCGCAGTTCAAGTACGCCGGCAAGGCCGGCGCGAAGAACGTGGTGGTCATCGGCGGCGACGAGTTGGAAAAGGGCGTGGTCAAGCTGCGCGATATGGAAAACAGCGTCGAGGCCGAGGTCGCGCGGGACAAGATCATCGAAATACTGCTGGAAATGAAGGGAGAATGACCCATGCTTTCCTATAAACGCGATACCTACTGCGGCCAGGTGACGGAAAAGCTGGCCGGCAAGGAAGTCCATCTCTCCGGCTGGGTGCAGCGCGCCCGCGACCTGGGCGGCGTGGTATTCGTCTGGCTGCGCGACCGCGAGGGGCTGGTGCAGCTTGTGTTCGACGAGGCCGTCTGTTCCCACGAGGTGTTCGAACTGGGCCGCGCGCTGCGCTCGGAATACGTGGTCACCTGCGTAGGCGAAGTGCGCATGCGCGCCGAAAACGCCGTCAACCCCGACCTGCCCACGGGCAAGGTGGAGGTGTTCGTGCGCGAGTGCGAACTGCTCAACAAGAGCGAAACGCCGCCCATCTACATCGACGACAAGGCCGAGGAAAACGAGACGGTGCGCCTCAAGTACCGCTACCTCGATCTGCGCAAGCCCTCCCTGCAGCGCAATTTGCGCATGCGCGCCAAGATCGCCTCGGCGGTGCGCGCCTACATGGATGGCCAGGGCTTTGCCGAGGTGGAGACGCCCGTGCTCACCAAGTCCACCCCCGAGGGCGCGCGCGATTTCCTCGTGCCCAGCCGCCTGCATCCCGGCTCCTTCTACGCGCTGCCGCAGTCGCCGCAGATCTACAAGCAGCTTCTCATGCTGGCGGGCTTTGACAAGTACTATCAGCTGGCGCGCTGCTTCCGCGACGAGGACAACCGCGCCGACCGTCAGCCGGAGTTCACGCAGGTGGACGTGGAGATGTCCTTCATCGACGAAAAGGACATCCAGACGGTCATCGAGGGCGCTTTCCAGCGCGTGTTCCACGACGTGATGGGCATGGACATCCATTTGCCGCTGGAGCGCATCACCTGGCGCGAGGCCATGGAGAACTACGGCAGCGACAAGCCCGACCGCCGCTTTGGCATGCTGTTCAAAAACGCCTCCGACCTCTGCGAGGGCTGCGGCTTCCCCGTGTTCGAGGACGCGGTGAAGGAGGGCAAGTGCGTGCGAGGCATCAACGCCGAGGGCTGCGCGGACATGACCCGCAAGCAGATCGACTCGCTGGTGGAGTTTGTCAAGACCTACCGCGCCAAGGGGCTGGCCTACGTGA
>DVGE01000168.1 GCA_018712885.1 Candidatus Pullichristensenella stercoripullorum
AGCACATCGCCCACCAGCGTCAGAACGCTCGGCAGCCAGCCCAGCGTGCGCAGCACATTGGTGGTGCCGGCGTTGCCGCTGCCGTGTTCGCGTATGTCCATGTGATAGCGCTCCGAGACGATGAGGCCCATGGAGATGTTGCCCAGAAGGTAACCTGCCACGACAATCACCGCGTAACGCCAGACCATAAGCATCCCTCCGCAATGCGAATATGATAACGGACCGGGTCAGTCCTCCTTCCTGGAGCGTTCCCGGAGGATGAAGCGCAACGGCGTGCCCTCAAAGCCGAACGACTTGCGGAACTGGTTTTCCAGATAGCGCTCGTAGGAAAAGTGCATCAGCTCCATATCGTTGACAAAGAGCACGAACGTGGGCGGCTGCACGCCCTGCTGCGTGGCGTAGTAGATCTTCAGCCTGCGGCCCGAGGTGGCCGGGGGCTGCAGCGCCGCCTGCGCGTCGGCCATGACGTCGTTCAAAACGCCCGTGGTCACGCGGCGGGTGGCCTCGGCGTAGACGGAGCGCACGCTGTCCAATACGCGCTGCGTCCGCTGCCCGGTCTTGGCGGAGATGAACAGCACCGGGGCGTAGGCCATGAATTTGAGCTGTTCGCGCACGTCCTTGACGTACTTTTCCAGCGTGCCGGTCTGTTTTTCCATGGCGTCCCACTTGTTGACGCAGATGACCGCCGCCTTGCCCTGCTCGTCGATGTAGCCGGCGATCTTGGTATCCTGCTCGGTGACGCCCTGGGTGGCGTCGATGAGCAAAAGCGCCACGTCGCAGCGGTCGATGGCGGCAAGGGCGCGCACGACACTGTAACGCTCCAGCGACTGCTGCTCGATGGCGCGCTTTCTGCGGATGCCGGCGGTGTCGATGATGACGAAGGACTCCTCGCCGTCGGAAAAGCGCGTGTCGATGGCGTCGCGCGTGGTGCCGGCGATGTCGGAAACCATCACCCGCTCTTCGCCGAGGATGCGGTTGACCAGCGAACTTTTGCCCACGTTGGGCTTGCCGACCACGGCGATCTGGATGGGCCTGTCCTCCTCATCCTCCGCGTCCTCGTCGGGAAAGAGCTTGCACAATTCTTCCAGAAGGTCGCCGAAGTTCAGGAGGTTGACCGAGGAGATGCCGATGGGGTCGCCCATGCCCAGCTGGTAGAAATCGTAAATTTCGTCCATCATGCGCACGTTGTCGATCTTGTTGACCACGATCATGACGGGCTTGCCGCTCTTTCTGAGCATATCGGCGACGTTCTCATCGTCCGCGGTCAGCCCCTGCCGACCGTCGACGAAAAAGAGGATGACGTCGCAGGTCTCCACGGCGATCTCCGCCTGCCGGCGCATCTGCGCAAGCAGCGGGTCGTCGCTCTGCGGGTCGATGCCGCCGGTGTCGATGAGGGTGAACTTGTGGTTCTGCCACTCGCAGTCGGCATAGACGCGGTCGCGCGTCACGCCCGGCGTGTCCTCGACGATGGCGATGCGCCTGCCCGCCATTTGATTGAAAAAGGTGGACTTGCCCACGTTCGGGCGGCCCACGATGGCTACCAACGGCCTTGCCATGTGCTTGCCTCCAGTATCGCCGAAAGCACCTCGTCGCCGCGCCGCCCCACCGGGATGACCGGCTTTTTAAGGGCGCGGGAGACCTCTTCCAGCGTCATATCGTCCAAAAATACCGTTTCCCCATCGCGCAGCATGCACGCGGAGATGAGCACCGCCGCGCCCTCCGCGCCTTGCAGACCGCGCACAAGGTCGCCGCCGGTGAGCAGGCCGCTGACGGTGACGGAGGGGCCGAAAAAGCCGTTTTCCAACGCCCGGACGTCCACCGTCAGGCCCGTGAGCGGATGGGCGGCGAACATCTGCCGCAGAAACGGCGCCGCAGATACGCCGCAGGCGGCCAGCAGCGTTTTGCCCCCGCCGGGCTGTTTCCGCTCCTCCGGCAGGTCGGCGTACGCCTCGGAAAATTCCGTTTCCAACAGGCGCAGCATGCCCACGCCGTCGTCGATCTGTTCATAGTCCTCGTACTCCCCGTCCTCCGGCAGGGGACGGCCGGCGGCGAGGTAGAACTCATCCGAGGGGAAGACAAAGCGCGTGCCCAGCTTCTTTAGCAGCCTTTCGCGCCAGCGCTCGGCGATGTCCAGCACGCCGCGCGCTTCCTCGGGCGTATATTTATGCAGCGGGTGCAGCCCCTCGCGGCAGTCGGTCAGGCCCACGGGCACCAGCGCCAGCGAGCGCGCCGCGGGGTGCATGGCGGCGAGCTTTTCGATGGTGTCCGCAAGCGCCTCGCCGTCGTTGAGTCCCGGGCAGAGCACCGCCTGGGCGTGGAACTCTATGCCGCCCCCGGCCAGCCTTTTGAGCTGCTCCGGCAGGCGCGCGCCGCGCGGCGTTCCCAGGATGCGGCTGCGCAGACCCGGCTCCATGGCGTGTACGGAGATGTAGAGGGGCGAGGCGTGGCGGCGGATGATGCGGTCGAGCTCATGGTCTGAGACATTGGTGAGGGTGACGTAGTTGCCCATCATCAGGCTCATGCGCCAGTCGTCGTCCTTTAAGCGCAGCGAGGGGCGCGCGTTTTGGGGGAGCTGATCGACAAAGCAGAACAGGCATTTGTTGCAGCAAAGGCGCATGCCCGACATCAGCGGCGTTTCAAAGTTCAAGCCCAAAGGCTCGTATTCGTCCTTTTCGACGTCGTACTCCGTCTCCTCGCCGCCGCGCCGCACCCGCAGGCGCACGCGCGCATCGGCGCAAAGCGCCTCGTAATCGAGCAGATCGACGACCGTCTCGCCATTGACGCGCAAAAGCTCGTCGCCCGCGCGGATGCCCGCCGCCTGCGCCAGGCTGCCACCGTCCACCGAAACGATCCTCTGCGCCATTTTATCCTCCCAAAACCCGTAAACTCGGCCCATTATCATTATGTCCCAAACTTCCCCATTCGTCAATAGCGCAGGACAGCAATTCAACCAAAAATTGTTGAAAAAGGAGGGATTTAACCATTATATGCTTGCCTTTTTGTCCATCATGCAGTAGAATAAGATGTCTTGAACTCCGTGTAAATTTCATATCTTAGGGAGGAATATCATGACGACGAAGTATGTTTACCTCTTCAGCGAGGGCAATGCCACCATGCGCAACCTCTTGGGCGGCAAGGGCGCCAACCTCGCGGAAATGACCTCGCTGGGCATGCCGGTGCCGCAGGGCTTCACCATCACCACCGAAGCCTGCACCCGCTACTACGACGATGGCAAGACCATCGGCGCGGACATCCAGGAGCAGATCGACGCCGCGCTTGTCAAGATCGAGGAGATCAACGGCAAGAAGTTCGCCGATCCCAAGAACCCCCTGCTGGTCTCCGTGCGCTCCGGCGCGCGTGCTTCCATGCCGGGCATGATGGACACCATCCTCAACCTCGGCCTCAACGACGAAGTGGCCGCGGGCCTCATCGCCGGCAACCCCGACCCCAAGTTCGAGCGCTTCGTCTACGACTCCTACCGCCGCTTCATCCAGATGTTCTCCGACGTGGTGATGGAGATCCCCAAGAAGACCTTTGAGGTCATCATCGACGAAGTCAAGGAAGCCAAGGGCGTCACCGAGGATATCGAGCTGGACGTCAACGACATGAAGGAGCTGGTCTCCCGCTTCAAGGCCTATTACCACGAGCAGAAGGGCACGGACTTCCCCACCGACCCCAAGGCGCAGCTGATGGAGGCCGTCAAGGCCGTGTTCCGCTCCTGGGACAACCCCCGCGCCAACGTCTACCGCCGCATGAACGACATCCCCTACAGCTGGGGCACCGCCGTCAACGTGCAGCCGATGGTGTTTGGCAACCTCAATGAAAATTCCGGCACCGGCGTCGCCTTCACCCGCGACCCCGCCACCGGCGAAAAGGCCCTCTTCGGCGAGTACCTCATCAACGCCCAGGGCGAAGACGTGGTGGCCGGCGTGCGCACGCCTAGCCCCATCGCCAAATTGAAAGAGGACATGCCCGCGGTGTACGAGCAGTTCCAGAGCATCGCCCATAACCTCGAAAACCACTACCGCGACATGCAGGATATGGAGTTCACCATCGAAAACGGCAAGCTCTACATGCTGCAGACCCGCAACGGCAAGCGCACCGCCGCCGCCGCCTTGAAGATCGCCGTCGATCTGGTGGACGAGGGCATGATCACCGAGGAAGAGGCCGT
>DVGE01000169.1 GCA_018712885.1 Candidatus Pullichristensenella stercoripullorum
TAAAGCGCGGCGTGCGCCTCGTCTCCGGCGGCACGGACAACCACCTCATGCTCATCGACCTGGTCGATACCGAGATGACCGGCAAGGAGCTGGAGCGTCTGCTGGGCGAGGCCAACATCACCGCCAACAAGAACACTGTGCCGCGCGAGACGCGCTCGCCCTTCGTCACCAGCGGCGTGCGCGTGGGCACCCCCGCCGTCACCACCCGCGGCATGAAGGAGCCGGAGATGGTGAAGATCGCCGACATGATCGCCGACATCATCGAAAAGGGCGAGGCCGCCGTGGAGGACGTGCGCGCGCGCGCCCTGGAGCTGTGCAAGGCCTTCCCGCTCTATGGATAAACTGGAGACCCTCTTTGCCGAGCAGGCGGCGTTCAACGCCTCCATCAATCAAACGCGCCATCTCGAAGATGTGACGGACGACGAATGGGTGCAGAAGTTCGCCCTCGCCCTCATCGTCGAGGCCGGCGAGCTGCTGGACGCCGCCCACTTCCAGTGGTGGAAAAACCCGCGGCCCATCGACCGCGAGCACCTCAAGGAAGAGGCCGTGGACGTGTTCCATTTCGCCGTCAGCATCGCCCTTGCCGCCGGCATGGACGCGCAGGAGCTGTTCGAGCGCTACCAGAGCAAGAACAAAGAGAACATCGCCCGCCAGCAGGGCCTGTCCAGCAAGCCTGGGTATGATGTGCACGAATTGGAGCCATAAAACAAGCGCCCCCGTCAGCCGACGGGGGCGCTTTCCGTACCTATTTCTTTCGCCGCTTGCGGATGGCGGTGCCTGCTGCCGCGCCGAGGGCAATGGCCGCGCCCACGGCGAGCAAGCTCACGGCGATGGCGGAGGAGCCGGAGAGCACCGTCAAAAGCATCAGCGCCGCCAAGCCCAACAGCAGGATGGGGAAGGTGAGCCCCCAGAAGGCCCGCCGGCCAAAGAGCAGGCGCAAAAGGCCGCTCTTACAGGCGCCCGTATCGAAGTCCAAGACCACGATGCCGCTCTCGTGGAGGGTGAACAGCAGCGCCAGCGCCACGCCCGCGCAGAGGCCAAAGCCCGCGCTGAAGGCGGCGCTGCGGTTGGAAAATATATACCCAACGATGCCGGCGAGCAGCGTGAAGAGTACAAAGCGGAAGGCCATCGCCCGCAGGAATTCTCCCTCCGTGCGGTAGTGTACTTTCGGCACCACGCGATGCCCCTGCCCGCTCGCCTCCGGCGCGCTCCCGCCAGAACCGCCGCCTGACGCGCCGCCGCCCGATGCGCCGCCGCCCGAGGCGGCGTTCCCGCCCGTGGACGTGCCCGGCCGCAAAAGCAGCAGCAGCGCCGCCGCGCCCTGTTCGCGCGCGCCGCCCAGCACCTGCCCCACGCAGTAGTCGAGCCCGGCGGAAGCGCCCGCCGGCGTGGTATAGACCTTGCCGTCCGTCGCCGCGTGGCCGACGCAGTGGCCGATGGCCTCGCCAGAGCCCTTCCACGTGTCATAGACGTTGCCGTCGTCGGCGATGTGGCCGACGCAGTTGCCGGCGGCCTCGCCAAACCCCCGCGCCGTAGTATACACGTTGCCGTCGTCGGCGATGCGGCCCACGCAGCGGCGCAGCTCCTCCGCGCCCGCCTCGCCGCTCCGGGAATTGTAGACATTGCCATCGTCGGCGATGTGGCCGACGATCTGCGTGTAATGGGTGGAAGTCGGGGAACCGTAGATCTCGCAGCGCATGGCGCGCGCCTCCTGACGGATGGATTGGTGACGGGCAAGCGCCTGACACAATGTTTATTATACGGTAAATGGGGGAAAAGTCAAGCGAAGCACGTTCGCGCGCCTCAGCCAAAATCGTGCCGGTCGCCGCAGTCCACGCCCAGTTCTTCCAAGACCAAAACGATCTTTTCCACGCATTGAAAATCGTCCAGCGCGTTGTCGGCGAGTATGTCGCGGATGCGCGCCAATGCGCGCGCGTTTTCGTCCATCATGCCCTCCAGAGAGGGCTTTTCTTCTGTCTGCCAGAGCAGGTGCGCAAGACGCTGCGTCAGAAAATCCATAGCCATCACCTCACGTATATTTTAGACTGAAACTGTCTAAGATGTCGATGGCTCCGAGCCGGCTTTTATGATGTCCTTGAGGTGTTTTTCTTGTACTATCGCCGCATCCGCGACCTGCGGGAAGACAGCGACCTGACGCAGATGCAGATCGCGCAGGCCATCAACGTCACGCAGCGCTCGTATTCCTATTATGAAACAGGCACGCACATGATCCCGCCGTGGGTGCTGAGCGCCCTCGCGGACTTTCACCATACCAGCGTGGACTATCTCCTCGGCCGCACCAATGTGCGCGCCCCGTATCCCCCGCCGCGTCGCTGAACGGGCGGGGCCTTTTTTCGCCCGCCGCCTCTTTTCTTAAACTGCGCGTGCTATAATGGAGCATACGTTTTGGGAAAGGCGGCGGCTTCTATGGATACGCGCGGGGCGCTCGAGGCATTGCGCCGGGAACAGCTCATCGAGCTTTTGGACATCTACGCCAAGAACTGGCTGGCCATGGACGGGGTGTGGTTCCAGTCCGTGGAGGAAAAAGAGGGCATGGACGCGGCCATGTTCCACGACGCGCGGGCCTGGGAGCGCTTCACCGTCATCGAGGCGCGCCGCATCAAGCAGTTTTTGCGCCTTCCCGAGCATCCCGGCCTCGAAGGGCTGGAAAAGGCGCTGGCGCTGCGCTTTTACGGCCGCCTCAACCGCTCGCGCTGCGACTATGTGGACGGCAAACTCATCTACACCATGGAGGTCTGCCGCGTGCAGGCGGCGCGCGAACGCAAGGGCATGCCCTTTCACCCCTGCAAGGGCGTGGGCGTGATCGAATACAGTGGCTTCGCCCGCGAGATCGACAGCCGCATACAGTGTGCGTGCCTGAGTTGCTACCCCGAGGTCACGGACGATACCTGCAGCTGCAAGTGGGCCTTCTCCATTCCCGAATAGAGGAAACGACCATGCGAAAGACATACGTCACGCGGATGCCGGACAAGGCGGGTGCGTTTTTGCTCGCCAGCCGCATCATCGCCGCCTGCGGGGGCAACATCGCCCGCGTCAACTACAACCGCGCCGTGGACACGCACACGCTGTTTATCGAAGTGTCCGCCACCGCCGCGCAGCATGCGGAGATCGCCCGCCAGCTCTCCGCGTGCGGCTATCTGACCGAGCTCGAGGACGGCAAGCGCATCCTCATGATCGTGCTCACCCTGAGCGACCATCCCGGCGCGGTGACGCCGGTGCTGGAAGTGTTAAACCGCCACAGGGTCAACATCTCCTACATCAGCTCGCAGGAGAACGGCACCGGCGTGCAGCACTTCAAGATGGGCCTGCTCATCGAAAACACCGGCGAGATCAAGCGCCTCATCGACGAGATCTCCCGCATCTGCGAGATCAGCATCCTCAACTACGAGGTGACCGACCGCCTGCTCGACGGCACGGTGTTCTACATCACCTTCGCCAACGAGATGCGCGAGATTCTTTCGCTTTCGCAGGCGCAGACCAACGCCGTGCTCATCCAGGCCAACAAGCTCATGCAGCTGCTCGACGAGCAGGACAAGCCGGCGCTTCAGACGTTTGACTATATCCGCCGCTTCGCCCAGTTCGTGGTCGAGCACAGGGGCGCGGCCTTCAACGCGCAGGTGAGCACCGTGCGCCTCGCCGACGGCCTCATGCTCACGGCCATCGAGCCGCCCTGCGGCAGCAACACCTATGTGCTGGAATACCACGGCGAGCTTTTGTGCGTGGATTGCGGCTTCGCCTGTTACAGGGAGGAGATGCTGCGCCTGCTGGAAGGGCTGTTTCCGCGCTTTTCCCTGCGCGGCAAGGAGGTCTGGCTCACGCACGCGGACGTGGACCACGCCGGGCTGCTCCCGCTGTTCGACCGCGCCTGCATGAGCCGGGATTGCTATGA
>DVGE01000170.1 GCA_018712885.1 Candidatus Pullichristensenella stercoripullorum
AAAGTACATGGACGTGGTGCTCGACGAAACGGCGCGCCTGACGGCGCTGGTGCGCGACCTTCTCGATCTTTCCCGCATCGAGAGCGGCAAGTTTCCCATGGAGATGGCGCGCGTCGACCTGTGCGAGCAGATGCGCCGCTCGCTGTTGAGCTTTGAGGGCCGCATCGAGGAAAAGCGCGTCGAGGTGGCGGCGGAATTGCCGGAAACACCCTGCTGGGTCATGGCCGACGCCGGCCGCATCCGCCAGGTGATCGGCAACCTCATCGACAACGCGCTCAAATTCCTGCCCGAGGGCGGAACGCTGAGCGTGGGCGTGGGCAGCGCGGGCAAGCGCGTCTACGCCTATGTGGAGGACAACGGCCCCGGCATCGCCAAAGACGACCTGCCCTTCATCTTCGACCGCTTTTACAAGGCGGACAAGGCGCATACCGCCGGCATGGGCACGGGGCTGGGGTTGTCCATCGTCAAGCGCATCCTCGAACAGCACGGGGGCGACATCTCCGTCTCCTCCGAGCCGGGGCGCACGGTGTTCCGCTTTGAACTGGACGCCGCGCCGGAGGAAAAGAAGGCGCTGCCCGCGCAGTAAGGGCGGGCAAACGTTCACCGCCTGTTCACGCGACATCCGCTTTTTGCCGCAATACTGGGCTCAGCCCCAAGGAAAGGACGGCGATGGCCCATGCGGGCGCGAAAAAAGTGGCCGCGCGGGCAAACGTTCACAGTTTGTTCACGAGAGGGCAAAAACTCCGGGGTATACTGTGTACAGTTCCAAGGGAGAGCGGGCGAAGCGCCCGAAAGCCCGAAGGACGGAGAAAATGTTCACCGTCCGTTCACACGGACGTGAAAATGGTTTTGTATACTACATGCAGACCGCAAGAAAGGTGGCATCAACATGAGAAAGCATAATGTTTTGAAGAAGGTCAGTCTCTTCCTGGCGCTGGCGCTGTGCGTGGGCTTTGCCGGCGGCGCGCTTTTGACCAGAAAGACCGAGGCCATGGCTGAAACGGCGGACGCCACGGTCGGCTACGACGCCGTGTATTCCTCCGACAACCCCGTGCCCGAGATCGCCGCCAACGTGCGCCCCTCGGTGGTGCAGGTGATCACCAGCGCCGCCACGTGGGACCAGCGCACCCGTGAAGTCTCCACCGAGGAGATCGGCTACGGCTCCGGCACCTACTTCCGCACGCTGGACGGCGGCGAGGGCGGCTACATCCTCACCAACAACCACGTGGTGGACGAGGGCGAGACCTACCAGATCGAATGGCTGGACGGCACCATCATGGACGCGACGCTGGTCGGCGCGGATGAAGGCACCGACATCGCCGTTTTGCAGTTCAACGAGCCTGCGCCCGAAGGCGCCACGCCCGTGCCGCTGGGTGATTCCGACGCATTGCAGATCGGCGAGCTGGCCATCGTCATCGGCAACCCCGGCAGCGGCGAGGAAGTGCTGTTCGGCACCGTGACCGCCGGCATCATCTCCGGCCTGGAGCGCGAGGGCGTGTCCGCGCAGGGCAGCTTCAACCGCCCCGTTTCCACCATTCAGGTGGACGCGGCCATCAACACCGGCAACTCCGGCGGCGCGCTTCTCAACGCGCAGGGCGAACTGGTGGGCATCCCGACCTTGAAGATGACCGCCAGCTACACCACCATCTATGAGGGCTTGGGCTTCTGCATCCCGATCAACACCGCCAAGGACATCATCGAGCAGCTGATCGAAAACGGCGAGGTCGTGCGGCCGAGGCTGGGCGTCACCGTCGTCGCGCAGGACGGCCCGGATGAGCCGATGCGCAACTTCCCGCCGGCTGGCGTGCGCATCGAGAACGTCGAGGAAGGCACCCCCGCCGATGAAGCCGGCCTGCAGCGCTACGACATCATCACCGAGATCAACGGCGTGCGCGTCTACACCAACGACGACCTGATCGGTCAGATCGACCAGTACTCCGAAGGCGACACCGTGGAGCTGACCATCTGCCGCTATTACAGCGAGAGCGGCACGCCGCTGGCGCAGTACGAGGTGTTCACCGCCGAGGTCGAGCTGAAGATCATCGACTAAGCGGACTTCATGATCCCTTCTCCTTTCTCTCCTTGGGCGTCCGGGGTATACCGGGCGCCCGCTTTTTGCGCGGTGGACTTTGGCGGCGGGATGTGGTATACTTTTTTCAGGAAGGATGCAAGGGAGGGTGACAAATGCCGGAGATCGCAAGATTCTATGGGATCGTCATCAAGATGTTTTTCAAGCCCAAGGAGCATGAGCCAAGTCACATCCATGCCCTTTATGGAGAGTACATGGGCGAGTTCAACGTCCAGACCATGGAGATGATGCAGGGCGACCTGCCGCCATTGGAATAGGAGGTGCTTCCATGATACGACGCATCCAGACTGTGCGGCCTTTGCCGGACTTTCTGCTCTCCGTTTCCTTTGACGATGGAAAGCGCGTGGTCTACGACGTCAAGGAAGACATGGGGCTGCCCGGTTATGTTGCGCTGCGGGATGTACGGGGACTGTTTGAACAGGTGCAGCTCGACCCCAGCCGCACCTGCGTCTATTGGAACAGCGAAATAGACTTGCCCAGCGACGCCATCTACGAATACGGCCGTCCGCAATGAGCGGCGCTTGCACATTTTACGTGGCTGTGGTATGCTCGTTTCCAGTTTGGCAAAAGGAGGCGCGCATATGTCTGTCGAGCGCGTGCGGGAATATCTGAAACAATATGGACTGGAAGGGCGCGTGAAGGAGTTTTCCGTTTCCAGCGCCACGGTGGAATTGGCGGCGCAGGCCGTGGGCGTGGAGGCGGCGCGCATCGCCAAGACGCTCTCGTTCCACCTGGGCGAGGGCTGCGTGCTGGTGGTGGCCGCCGGCGACGCCCGCATCGACAACCACAAGTTCAAGGAGACCTTCCACACCAAGGCGAAGATGCTCACCGCCGACGAAGCGCTTGCCATGACCGGCCACGCCGTGGGCGGCGTCTGCCCCTTCGCCCTGCCCGAGGGCGTGCGCGTGTGCCTGGACAGATCGCTTCAGCGCTTTGACGCCATCTACCCCGCTGCGGGCAGCGCCAGCAGCGCCGTAAAGCTCACCTGCGAGGAATTGCAGATAAGCACCGGCGGCGAATGGGTGGACGTGTGCAAGCTGCCGGAATGAGCCCAGGAAAAAGCGCCTTCGCGGGCGCTTTTTTTATAGCAGTATGTTGAGCAAGATCACCAGCACCGCCCCGGGCAGGCCGAGGAAACCTACGGCCAGGGCAGTGAAGGGGTTGACCGCCACGTGCAGCCCCACAAGGCCGCCGAAGGCGTTCACCAGCCATAGCGCCAGCGCGCCCAGCACGCCGCCCGCGGCCAGCCGCCAGACAAAGCGCATCGGCACCAGCAAAAGATAGCCCACCAGCGCCATCAGCCCCATGCCGATGGCGAACGCAAGCACCAGTTCCCAGGGGATACGCATACGCTCCACCTCCGCGCGGCGGAGAAAGCCCCCGCACAGTGCCATACTATGCGGGGGCGAATGTCGCTGAGAACGGCTCAGGCGGTCTCTTTGAACGCCGCGGGGCGCGCCGCCGTCAACGCTTTCCAGTCGCGCTTCAGGCGCAGCATGACGAAGGCCGCCAGTATGCCCGCCAGCACCGATGTGCCGGCGAAGTTGAGCCACAGCCCCGTCAAGCCCAGCGGCCAGAGCGCGGCGATGAGCAGCAGCGGGAAGATCAGCGCCGTGGAAAGGGAGATCAGCGTCGCCGCGCCGGCGCGCTCGATGGCCAGCATGAAGCTCTGCGTGGCGAAGGAGAACCAGCGCGTAAGATACGTCAGGCTGAACAGGCGCAGGGCGAAGGCGGTGTCGGCGATGACGGAGGCGCTCACGTCCTCCATGAACACGCGGGCGATGGCCTCGGGGATGCAGTTGATGACCAGCGCCGAAAGAAGCGAGATGACCACCGCGGCGGCAAAGCAGCACTTTTCGATGGCCTTGACGCGCGGAAAAGCGCGCGCCCCCCAGTTGTAGCCCACGGCGGGCTGCAGAGAATCGCACATGCCGTACAGAAGCGGCTGGATAAAGCCCTCCACGTACATGAGTACACCGTAGATGGACACGGCGATCTCCCCGCCCAGCCGCACCAGCAGCACGTTCATGAGGATGGAGGTGATCCTGCCGGCGATGTTGTTTAAAAAGTTCGGCGCGCCGCTCGTGACGATCTTCCGGATCATCGCCCGGCTGAAGCGCGGACGGCGGAAGCGCAACAGCATCCTGCCGCGGAAAAAGGGGATGTAGGCCACCACCGCGGTGACGGCCATGCCCAGGCAGGTGCCCAGCGCCGCCCCGGCAATGCCCAGCCGCAGAACCAGGAGGAAAAACGCCTCCAGCGCCACGCTGAGGACGGACATGAAGATATTCAAAAACATGCTCCCGCGCGTCTTGCCGCAGATGCGCAAAAAGTTGTCCACGGCAAAGACGATGGTGGTCACCGGCGAACAGAGGCCGTAGACGCGCAGATAGGAAACGGCGAGGGAGGCAAACTCACCCTCCGCGCCCATCAGCGCGATCATCATCGGCGCGGCGGCGTAGATGGCCGCGCCCACGACGACGCCCGCCAGCACGATGAGGATGCTGGCGCAGGTGAAGTAATTGCTGGCCTCGTTGTCCTCATGTCTGCCCAGGTGGATGGAGATGGGCACGGACGAACCCACGCCGATGAGGTCGGCGAGGGCAAAGTTGATGATGACGAACGGCATGGCCAGGTTGAGCGCCGCGAACGGCGTGCTGCCGAGGAACTGGCCGACGAACATGCCGTCGAAGAGCTGATAGAGCGCCGAGGCGAGCATGCTCACCGCGCCCGGCAGCGCCGCGAAGAAAAACAGCTTGCGCGGCGGGGTGTTGGTAAACAGTTCGTGCGAGTTCATAAAGTCCCTTTCATTCCTTGGTTTGCTGCAAACAGGCCTCGTATTCCCGCCAGAGCGCGGCGGCGAAGTCCTCCATGGCGGCGACAAAGCCCGCGCCGTGTTTGGCGACGACCTGTTCGGCGGCGGCGCGCTCGGCGGCGCAGAGGGCGGAGACGGTCTTTTGCGCGTAGGCGCGGCCCGCCTCGGTCAGACAGATGATCTTCTCGCGCCCCTCCCCGGCGCGCAGCGTCAGATGCCCCGCCGCCACCTGTTCCTTCACCACGGTGTTGATGGTGGTCTTGGGGATGAGCCAGTCCTCGCAGATCTCCTTTTGCGAATGGGGCTTGCCGTCCGACAGCGCGTAAAACAGCGCCAGTTGGTTCTCCGGAACCCCGGAATGGCGGGCAAAGTAGTAGTACGCGCCGTCCATGCGCGTGGCGGCGAGGATGAGGCGCCGCGCCAGTACAGAAGGGTCTTCCATGGTACACCTCCCAATGAAAATACGAAACCGTACTAGAATTATAGTACGGTTTCGTATTAAAATCAAACAAAAAAGCGTAAATCGACCATGAATTTGGGGAAAATCCTTCTCCTTTAGAGCAGCAGCATGGCGTCGCCAAAGGAGAAGAAGCGGTATTTCTCCCGCACGGCCTCCTCATAGGCGGCCAGCGTGCCCTCGCGGCTGTAGAAGGCGCTCACCAGCATCACCAGCGTCGATTCGGGCAGATGGAAGTTGGTGATGAGCGCGTCCACCATCTTGAAACGGTAGCCGGGGGTGATGAAGATGTTCGTCCAGCCGGATCTGGCCTGCAAAACGCCATCGTCCGTGGAAGCGCTCTCCAGCGTGCGCACGCTGGTGGTGCCCACGGCCACTACGCGGCCGCCCGCCGCGCGCGCGGCGTTGATGGCCGCGGCTGCCTCGGGGGTGACCTCGTAGTATTCGGAGTGCATCTCGTGCTCCTCCACGTCCTCCGCCTTCACGGGGCGGAAGGTACCAAGCCCCACGTGCAGCAGCACCGGCACGATCTGAACGCCCATTTCGCGGATCGTTTCCATCAGCTCCGGCGTGAAGTGCAGCCCAGCGGTGGGGGCGGCGGCGGAACCGTCGTGGCGGGCGTAGACGGTCTGGTAGCGGTCGCGGTCCTGCAATTTTTCGTGGATGTAGGGCGGCAGGGGCATCTCGCCCAGCTCGTCCAGCATCGCCTCCAGCGTGCCCTCGCAGACAAACTCGACGATGCGGCCGCCCGCGTCGGTCGTTTCCAGCATGCGCGCCACCAGCTTGCCGCCGCCGAATATCACTTCCGCGCCGGGCTTGAGCCGCCGCCCCGGGCGCACCAGCGTTTCCCACTTTTTGGGGCCGAGCTGCTTGAGCAGCAGCACCTCCGCCGCGCCGCCGCCGGCGCGCTCGCCGATGAGCCGCGCGGGGATGACGCGCGTGTCGTTGACCACCAGCACGTCGCCGGGGCGC
>DVGE01000171.1 GCA_018712885.1 Candidatus Pullichristensenella stercoripullorum
AATCTCCATCCTGTCGCACAAAAAAGGCGGGGCCAAGCGGCTCCCGCCCAAAATGCCGACCTTCGTCAGCGCTCGATGTAGCACACGCCCAGACAGCCCGCGCCCAGATGCGCGCCCAGCACCGGGCCGACACGGCGGCGCTCAATCTCGCGCGTGTCGCCGGCCAATTGCACGGCAAGGCGCGCGGCGCCCTCATCGGCGAGGAAGCTGTTGACGACGATCTCGCCCCCCACGCCCTCGCAGAAGGCGCACAGCCTGCGCGTCTGCTCCACGCGGCCGCGCGCCAGGGAGACGGAGACGATGGCTCCGTCCTTGAGTTCGAGAATGGGCTTGATGTTCAGCACCGTGGAGATGGACATGCGCACATTGCCCAAGCGCCCGCTGCGGCGCAGGGGGGCCATGTCGTCCACGGAAAAGCGCATGCGCACGCGCTTGCGCAGTTCCTTGAGTTCCTTGACGACCGCGGAGAGCTTGGCGCCCTCGCGGATGCGCTTTCTCGCCTCGCGGATGAGCAGGTAGAGGCCGGAGCAGGTGGTGAGCGAATCGACCACCTCGATGTGGCTGCCGCCCAGCTCTTTGGCGGCCAGCACCGCGTTGGCGTAGGTGCCGCTCAGACGCGAGGAGATGGTAAGGCAGAGCACTTCATACCCGGCCCGGCGCAGGCGCTGGAAGGCGTTGAGAAAGCCCGAAAGCGTCGCCTGCGAGGTGTGCACATGGTCGATGCCCTCGGCCACCTGGCGCTCGGCGTGTTCGTCGTTTTCGATGCAGCCCTCGTTGAGGCTCGCGTCGTCCCCGAAGGAATAGCTCATGGGCACGATGACCACGCCCAGTTCCACCGCCTCTTCATGGGTCAGATAGGCCGTGCTGTCGGTCACGATGGCGATCATGCTTCCCCACCCCCTATGCCGCGGAATTTGCGGTAGCGCTGCTCAAGCAATGTGGCCGTATCCAGCGCCGCGCGGCGCTGGAACGCCTCGGAAAGCGCCTGTTTGAGGCGCGGCATGCCCGCCTCCCGCGTCTGGGCGGCGGGAATGATGTTTTCGATGACGCCGAGGTCGTAAAGGTCCTGTGCGGTGAGCCGCAGGCTCTCGGCTGCCTCCTTGGCGCGTTTGGCGTCCTTCCAGAGGATGCTGGCCGCGCCCTCGGGCGAGATGACTGAATAGTAGGCGTCCTCGAGCATCCACACCTCGTCGGCCACGGCCAGCGCCAGCGCGCCGCCGCTGCCGCCCTCGCCGATGACGATGCTGAGGATCGGCGTCTTTGCCGTCATCATCTCGTACATGTTCTCGGCGATGGCCTCGCCCTGGCCGCGCTCCTCGGCGCCGACGCCGCAGTAGGCACCGGAGGTGTCCACCAGACACAAGACCGGGCGATGGAACTTCTCGGCGAGTTTGATCTGCCTAAGGGCCTTGCGGTAGCCCTCGGGGTTGGCGGAGCCGAAGTTGCGGCGCACCTTGTCGGCGGTGTCGCCGCCCTTTTCGATGCCCACCACGGTGATGGGCATGCCGCTTAGGTAGCCGACGCCGGCCACCACGGCGGGGTCGTCGGCAAAGCGGCGGTCGCCGTGCATCTCCACAAAGCCGTCGATCATCGCGCCGATGTAGGCAAGCGCCGTCGGACGGCCCTTGGCCCGCGACGCCTGTACGCAATCGTATGCCTTCACGCCTCCGCCCCCTTTCTGTGCAGGCGCAGAAGGGCCGTGAGGCGTTCCTTCAGCTCCCGCCGGTCAGAGATCATGTCCACAAAGCCCTTTTCCAGCAGAAATTCCGAGCGCTGGAAGCCGGGGGCCAGTTTCTGGCGGATGGTCTGCTCAATGACGCGCGGACCGGCAAAGCCGATGAGGGCGTTCGGCTCGGCGATGGTGATGTCGCCCTCCATGGCGAAGCTGGCGTCCACGCCGCCGGTGGTGGGGTCGGTGAGTACGGCGATGAAGAGGTTGCCTGCGTCCGAGTGGCGCTTGACGGCGCCGGTGGTCTTGGCCATCTGCATCAGCGAGAGGATGCCCTCCTGCATGCGCGCACCGCCCGAGGCGCAGAAGCCGACCACGGGCAGGCTCTTTTCCCGCGCGTGTTCAAACAGGCGGGTGATCTTTTCGCCCACGGCCGTGCCCATGGAGGCCATCATGAACGACGGCTCCATGAAAAAGACGCAGGCGGGTTCGCCGCCGATCATACATTCGCCGGTGACCACGGCCTCGACCTCGCCGGACTGTTCGCGGGCGTGGGCGAGCTTTTTTTCGTAATCGGGAAAGCCGATGGGGTTCTCGCCGTGCAGCGTCGTCCACATCTCATCAAACGTGCCCTCGTCGCAGAACAGTTCCACGCGACGGCGGGCGCTGATGCGAAAGTGGTGGCCGCACTTGGGGCAGACGCTGGCGTTTTTGCGCAGTTCGTCCGCCGCGCTCATGGCCTTGCAGACCGGGCAGGCGGTATAGAGCTCCTCGGGGATCTCCGGGCGCTGGGCCTGCGTTTCGCCCGTGTCTTCCAGTTTGATGCGCGGGCGGCGGAAGAGGTTTCTGGTGAGCATCGCTTACCTCCCGCTCAAATAGTCGGTGGTGTAGGTGCCGTCCTCAAAGCCGCGCTCGGCGATGAGGTCGGACTGCATCCAGCCGGTGTGTTCCACGCCCTCGATGACCATTTCGCACAGCGCCGCCTGCATCTTGCGGATGGCCTCGGCGCGCGTGGGCGCGTGGACGATGAGCTTGGCGATCATCGAATCGTAGAACGGAGGGATGGTATAGTCCTGATACAGCGCCGTATCAAAGCGCACCCAAGGGCCGCCCGGCACGTGCAGAAGCGTGACCTTGCCGGCGCAGGGACGGAAATTCTCCGCCGGGTTCTCGGCGTTGATGCGGCACTCGATGGCGTGGCCGGAGAGCTGTATATCGTCCTGCCGGAAGGGAAGCTCCATGCCGGCGGCCACACGGATCTGCCACTTGACAAGGTCGATGCCCGTGACCAGCTCCGTGACGGGGTGCTCCACCTGCAGGCGGGTGTTCATCTCCATGAAGTAGAATTGCCCATCCCTGGTCAACAGGAACTCCACCGTGCCCACGCCCTCGTAGTGCACGGCTTTGGCGGC
>DVGE01000172.1 GCA_018712885.1 Candidatus Pullichristensenella stercoripullorum
CGCAAGTAAACAGGAGGACATGGCATGCGTCTTTCGGAGAACCGCAAGTTGGCCACCGTCGTCTTGATCGTCTGCGTGTTTGCCAGCGTCGTCCTCTTTGGCGGCGGCGGGCTGCGCAACGAGCGCTACGACATCATGCAGGTGTTTTCCGACGGCACGGACACCTCGCTCTCCGTGCGCCACAGCATGGAGGCGTATTTGCAGCGCTGCGCCGAGCGGGCAAACGCCCTGGCGGAACAGGGCGTGAAGCTCGGCGCGGACGCGGCGCTTGTCGAGGATGTGCGCGCGGCCGCGGAAGCCACCGGGCAGGGCGGCGAGGATCTGGACGGCCGTCATGAGGCTTATCAGCAGCTCCTGCCCGCAGTGGAAGCGCTCTATACGGCGCTTCAGCAGAGCAACAGCGCCGACGAGCTGGTCGACGCGCGCCTTGCCTACAACGACTTCAAAGGCGCGGTCAACCTCATCCAGAACGACCAGTACCCGGTGATGGCCAGCGCCTTCAACCGCAAGCTGGAAGCCTTCCCCGCCAGCCTCATCGGCGGCCTGTTCGGGGTCAAGCCCCTGAACACATTCGGGTGGTGAGCGCCATGAAACGCCTGTTGGGCCTGACGCTTTCTCTGCTGCTTCTCTGCGCCGCGGCGCTGGCGGCGGACATCCCCGAGCCGACGGAGGATTTCTACGTTTACGACGGCGCGAATGTGCTCGACTACGAGACCGAGGGCCACATCGTCTTTTGCAACCGGGAATTGTACGAAGCCTGCGGCGCGGAGATCGTCTTCGTCACTGTGGACACAGTGGGCAACGAAACGATGGAGGACTATTGCCTCGCGCTTATCAACGAGTGGGAAGTGGGCGATGCGCGCAAGCAGAACGGCTTTGTGGTCGTGCTTGCCATTGACGACGACGATTATGGCTGGATGCCGGGTACGGGGCTGGATCTTGAATTGAGTGCCGGCGCCGTCCACGAGCTGGCGGATACGTATCTCGAGCCGGACTTTGCCGACCGCGACTACGACGCGGGCGCGCGCAAGTTTTTTGACGTTCTCTTTGAGCGCATCGCCGACATCTGCGGCGCGGATGTCGCGCTCGCGGACGGCGACGCGCGCTTCGAAGCCTGGTTAAACACGGAAGACGGCGCGGAAGAATATGAGGAACGCCGCGCGCAGCAGGAAACGTACGCGCCTGCGTCTGCCGGCGGCTGCCTGGGAGGAGGTTGCGCGATGTTGGGTCTGAATTGCCTGGGATGCAGTTGCGGAGGGCTCGGCCTTCTGCTGCTCGTTCTGCTGTTGCTCTTTGCCGGCATCGGCGGCGGATTCGGTTACCGGCGCTACCGGCGCTATCATCCGCCGGTGCATCCGCGTCCGCCGCGCACGCGGGGCTGGTTCTGGGGCGGCCCGCGCCCCGGCAGCGCGCCGCGTCCCCCGAAGCCCCCGCGTGCGCCCCGTCCGCCTCGCGGCGGCTTCTTCGGCGGCGGTTTTGGCGGCGGCAGCCGCAGCAGTTTCGGCGGTTCGCGTAGAAGCAGTTTCGGCGGTTCAGGCAGAAGCGGTTTTGGCGGCTCGCACAGAACCGGCGGCGGCGGTTCCCGTGGCGGCGGCGGTTCCCGCGGCCGCTGATAAATGTTGCTTTTTGGCGCAGGGTATGGCGGATTTTTGTAAATCCCGTTCACACCCGGCGCCTTCTGTGATATAATATGACTGGAATTTATCGGAAGGAGAGTCGTTCACCATGAAACAGCGCGAGTTCCCCCGTCTCCAGGACAAAGTCGTCCTCATCACCGGCGCGGCACAGGGCCTGGGCGAGGCGCTGGCTATCCGCCTGAGCGAAGAGGGCGCGAAAGTCGTCGTCGGCGATATGAATATCGAGGGCGCAAAGAATGTTGCCGCGCAACTCGCCGAGGGCGTGGCCACGCCGCTCAACGTCTGTGATTACGCCTCCTGCGTCGCCGCTGTGCAGCTCGCCGTGGACACCTACGGCCGTTTGGACTACGTGGTCGCCAACGCGGGCGTCGTGCGCTCGGACGCTATCGAGGACATGACCTATGAAGAGTTCTCCTTCGTCGTCAACATCAATCTGAACGGCTATTTCAACACTGCCAAGGCTGCTGTCGCGCAGTTCCGCAAGCAGGGCGGCGGCGGCGTGATCGTGCAGATCAACTCCAAGTCCGGCAAGAAGGGCTCGGCGAAGAACTGCGCTTACGCGGCCAGCAAGTTTGGCGGCATCGGCCTGACCGAGTCCCTGGCTCTGGAGCTGGCGCAGGAAGGCATCCGCGTCAATTCCATCTGCCCCGGCAACCTGCTCGATTCGCCGCTGTGGGTCAATTCCCTCTACGAGCAGTACGCCCGCAACCAGGGCACGACCAAGGAAAAGATCCGCGAAAAGTACATCAACCAGGTGCCCATGCGCCGCGGCTGCCAGTACGACGACATCGCCAACGTGATGGTCTTTTTGCTCAGCGACGAATCCAGCTACATGACCGGCCAGGCGATCAACGTCACCGGCGGCCAACAGATGCAGCCCTGACGCGCTTATGCGCATACAACAATATGGCATGATCTAAGGAGGAACACAGCTATGATGACCAAAGCGGTACGCATCCACGGCAAGATGGATCTGCGTCTGGAAGAGATCGAGCTCCCCGAGGTCGGGGACGACGACGTTCGGGTAAAGATCATTTCCGACTCGATCTGCATGAGCACCTATAAAGCCGCCGTTGAGGGCGCGGATCACAAGCGCGTGCCCAACGACGTGGCGGAGCATCCCACCATCGTCGGCCATGAGTTCTGCGGCGTGATCGACGCGGTAGGCAAAAACTGGCAGCACAAGTACAAGCCCGGTCAGGGCTTCGCCATCCAGCCGGCGCACTTCTACAAGGGCTCGCAGCTCGCCCCGGGCTATTCCTATCAGTATTGCGGCGGCGATTCCCAGTATGCGCTGGTGCCGATCGAGACGCTTTTGACCGACAACCTGCTCACCTACGATTCGGACACCTATTTCTACGGCTCCCTGTCCGAGCCGATGAGCTGCATCATCGGCACCTTCCACGCCATGTATCACACCAAGCTCGGCTGCTACACGCACGATATGGGCATCGTCGAGGGCGGCAAAATGGCGCTGCTCGCCTCCGTGGGGCCGATGGGCCTGGGCGCCATCGACTACGCGCTGCACTGCGACCGCCGGCCCAGCCTGCTGGTCGTCACCGACATCGACGACGAGCGCCTGGCCCGCGCCGAGAGCATCTATACCGTGGAGCACGCCAAGTCCCTGGGCATCGAATTGCACTACGTCAACACCGCCAAGCCGGAAAACGGCGTGGAATACCTGCGCTCCCTTACCGGCGGCACGGGCTTTAACGACGTGATCTGCTTCGCCCCGGTGCGCAGCGTGGTCGAGCAGGCGGACGCCATCCTCGGCTTCGACGGCTGCCTGAACTTCTTCGCCGGCCCGACGGATCAGCAGTTCAAGGCGGAATTCAACTTCTATAACGTACACTATCTCTATACCCACCTCGTGGGCACTTCCGGCGGCAACACCAACGACATGAAGGAGGCCATCGACATGATGACTTCCGGCAAGATCAACCCGGCGGCGATGATCACCCATGTGGGCGGCCTCAACGCCGTGGTGGATACCACGCTGAACCTGCCGAAGATCCGCGGCGGCAAGAAGCTGATCTACACGCAGATCGACCTGCCGCTGACCGCCATCGCCGACTTTGCCGAGAAGGGCAAGACCGAGCCGATGTTCGCCAAGCTCGCCGAGATCTGCGAGCGGCACAACGGCCTGTGGAGCGCCGAGGCCGAGAAATACCTGCTGGCCAACGCCAAGAGCATCTGATCAAAAACGCTCCCCTGCCCCGCGCCTGTGATCCGGGCGCGGGGTTTTTGCATGGAAAACGCCGCGCGGTATGTCTCGCGCGGCGCTTGTTGTTTTCCGTTCGTCAGCCGAAGATGGCGTCCACGAACTGCTTGGCGTCGAAGGGCTGGAGGTCGTCCAATTGCTCGCCGAAGCCAATGTAGTACACCGGCAGGCCCAGCTCGTTGCGGATGGCGATGGCAATGCCGCCCTTGGCGGTGCCGTCCAGCTTGGTGAGTACGATGCCCTCGATGTTGGCCACTTCCTTGAAGAGCATGGCCTGCTGCAGGCCGTTTTGCCCGGTGGTGGCGTCGATGACCAGCAGGGCCTTGACCTTGGCCTCGGGGTATTCGCGCTCGGCCACGCGGCTGATCTTTTTCAGCTCCTCCATCAGGTGGGCCTTGTTGTGCAGGCGGCCCGCCGTATCGACGATGAGTATGTCGGCGTGGCGGCCCCGCGCAGCCTGTATGCCGTCGAAGACCACGGCGGCGGGGTCGGCGCCCTCTTTCTGCTTGATGATGGGCACGTCGGCGCGCTCAGCCCAGACGGTGAGCTGCTCGGCGGCGGCGGCGCGGAAGGTGTCCGCGGCGCAGATGATGACGCGGCGCCCCACGGTCTTGAAGCGCGTGGCCAGTTTTCCGATGGTGGTGGTCTTGCCCACGCCGTTGACGCCGATGACGAGCAGCACCATCGGGCTTTCCAGACGCATCGGCTCGGTGCGCATCATGTCGGCAAGTATCTCTTTGAGCGCCTCGCGCGCCTGCTCCGCAGAGCCGATCTTCTCCGCCTTGCACTTCTCGCGCAGGCGGCTGACGGCCAGTTCCGTGGTCTTCATGCCCACGTCGGCCATGATGAGCACGTCGCTGAGGTCTTCGAAAAACTCGTCGTCGAGTTTTTGGTAATTCTCCACCAATTCGTCCATGCGGCCGGAGAACACGGCGCGGGTCTTTTGCAGGCCCGCCTTGATGCGGTCAAACAGTCCCATTGGATTCCACCCCTAGCTTGCTTCGTTCAAGGATACCGATACCAGCTTGGAGACGCCCTTTTCCTCCATCACCACGCCATAGAGGGCGTTGCAGCGCTCCATGGTGCCCTTGCGGTGGGTGATGACCACGAACTGCGTGTTCTCGGAATAGGCGCGCAGGTAGTCGGCGTAATTGTCGATGTTGGCGTCGTCCAGCGCGGCCTCGATCTCGTCGAGTATGCAGAACGGCGTGGGCTTTAAGTCGAGCATGGCGAAGAGTATGGCGATGGCCGTCAGCGCCCGCTCGCCGCCCGAGAGCAGCGTCAAAAGCTGCAATTTCTTGCCCGGCGGCTGCGCCACCACGTCGATGTCGCAGTTGAGGGCATCGTTGGGGTCAGAAAGCGTCAGCTCCGCGCGCCCGCCGCCGAAGAGCTGGACGAAGGTGCGCTGGAAGTTCTGATTGAGGATGGCGAACTCGCGCTTGAACTGGCTCTCCATCTTGCGTTCCAATTCTTCGACGATGTTCTGAAGGTCCAGCTCGGCGCGCTGCAGATCGTCGCGCTGGGAGGTCATCTCCTCCAGGCGCTGCACGGTCTGGCGGTACTCGTCCAGCGCGGAGACGTTGACCACGCCCATCTCGCGGATGCGGGCGCGGATGGCGGAGATGCGCTTCTCCGATTCGCCGAGGCGGAAGTCCTCCTGCCGGAAGGGTTCGGCCAGCGCGTAGGTCAGCTCGTAATCCTCCCAGATGCGCTCCTCGATCTGCTTGAATTCCGTCTCCACGCGCTGGAGCTGCAGTTCGCAGCGGTGGCGCTTGTCCGTGTGCTCGTCCACGCGCGCGCGCAGGGCGTCGATCTGCTCCGCCTGTTCTTGCAGGCGGCGCTGCGCCTCGGTGCGCTTGCCGTCGGTCTCGTTGAACCGGCCGCGCACGCGGTCGAGCTCGGCCTTGCCCGCCGTCAATTCGGCATTGTCGCGCTCGAGCTGAGCGGCGTTTTCCGCCAGCGCGTTCTGGCAGACTGCCAGCTGCGCCTCGCTGTCGGTGAGCAATTTGGCCATGTCCTCGGCCTGACGGCTGAGGCGCTCGTGGTCGGCGCGGGCGGCTTCGAGGCCGCGCTGGCGCGTGGCCAGATGAACGCGGCCGTCGCCCGTCTCCGCGCGCAGCTTCTCGCCCGTTTCGCGGCGGGCGTAGATGTCCTCCATCAGCGCCCTGACGCGCTCCTGACGGCCCTCCGTGCTTTCCTGCGCCGACTGCTGATGCTCCTCGATGGCGGCGAGGGAGCGCTTGACGTCCTCCAGCTGCGCCTCCAGACGCTCGCGTTCGGCGCGCACGCGGGAGACGCTCTCCTCGTGGGCGGCGCGTTCGTCTTCCACGGCCTTCAACTGCGCCTCGGCGCGGGCGCAGGCGACTTCCTGGCGGTGCAGTTCGTCGTACAGTTCGCCGCGCTCCTGTTTGAGGCGCGTGCGCTCGGCCTCCTGCCGCACCAATTCGTTGCGGGCGGCGATGACTTCATCGTCCAGTTCGCCGAGGCGTTTGCGCAATTCCTCGATCTCGCGGCCGCGGGAGAGCAGGTTCGTCACCCGCGACTGCACGCTGCCGCCGGTCATCGAGCCGCCGGAGTGCATGACGTCGCCTTCAAGCGTCACCAGACGGAAAGCATAGCGCCCGGCGCGCTGTATGCGGATGCCGGCTTCGAGGTTTTCCGCCACCACGGTGCGGCCAAGAAGGTTGTCGATGACGCCGCGATACTTTTCGTCAAAGCGGATCAGCTCCGAGGCTACGCCCAGACAGCCGGGCAGCTTCAGCACCTCGCGCTCGCGCGCGTCGAGCACGCGGGGGCGCACAGAGCCGATGGGCAGGAAGGTGGCGCGGCCAAAGCGGTTGTTGCGCAGGTATTCGATCATGCGCTTGGCGTCCTCGTCGCGCTCGACGACGATGTTCTGCAAAGCGCCGCCCAGCACCATGTCGATGGCGCGCTCCAGCTTTTCCGGCACTTCGATCAGTTCCGCCACCACGCCGTGTACGCCGGAGACGCCGCTCTTGCGGGCGTAGAGCAGCACCTGCTTGACCGAGTGCTGGTAGCCCTCGTAGTCGTTCTGCATCTCCACGAGCAGTTTGAGGCGCGAATCGGCGCGCTGACGCTCGCCCATGAGGGCGTTGACGCGCTCGGAGAGCTTTTGACTCTGCTCGGAGGAGGCGCGCACCTGCTCGACGGAGGCGGCCACATCGCGCTCAAAGTGAGCCTTGCGCTCGCTTTCCTCCCGCACGAGCGCCTGCGCCGCGGCGAGCTGCTCGTCCAAAGAGCGCGCGCCCGCCTCGGCGCGCTGGCCGTCTACGTCCATGGAGCTTAGCTGCCCCTCCAGCGCCGTGCGCAGCGTTTCCAGGCGCGCCTGCTGATTGCGCACATCGCCCAGGCGGTTCATGGACTGGATGATCTGTTCCTTCTCCGCCTCGGCCTGTTCTTCAAGGGCGGAAAGCTCTTCCTCAAACCTGGCAAGCTCCGCCTCGCGCGCGGCCTGTTCCGCCTCCAGTTTGACGATGGCGTCCGTCTCCGAGGCGATCTTTTCTCGCAATTCCTCGACGTGGCGCTTGACGCCGCCGCCGCCTTCGCGGGCCGCGTCGCGCTCGGCAAGCAGGCGGTCGCGCTCGCGCTCGCCGGCGAGGATGCGCTCGCGCATCACCTGCACCGCGCCCTCGCGGGCCTCGACGTCGCGTATCCACCTCTGCACGACTTCGCGCTGCTCGGCGGCCTCATGTTCGAGGGCGTCCAGCTCCACAAGCCCCTCCTCGCGGGCGGCGGAGACGGTCTTCAGTTCCTCCTCCGCCTGTGCAACGGCCTGCGAGAGCGACTCCAGCGTTTCGCGCAGTTCCGCAAGGCGCGCCTGATAGCGTTCCGTGCGAACGAGGTAGACGTTGATGTCCAAAAGCTTCAGTTCGTCGCGCAGCGCCAGGTATTCGCGCGCCGTCTCGCTCTGTTCTTTGAGCGGCTCCACGCGCGTTTCCAGTTCGGAAAGGATGTCCTCGACGCGGGTGAGGTTCTGCCGCGTGTTCTCCATGCGGCGCTGGGCGTCCAGTTTGCGGGCCTTGTACTTGACGATGCCCGCGGCCTCCTCAAAGACCTTGCGCCGGTCTTCCGAGCGCACGGAGAGGATGTCGTCGATGCGGCCCTGACCGATGAGGGAATAGCCCTCCTTGCCGATGCCCGTATCGCGGAAAAGGTCCACGATGTCGCGCAGGCGGCAGGGGGCGCCGTTGAGCTTGTATTCGCCCTCGCCGCTGCGGTAGACGCGGCGGGAGACTTCGACTTCGGTAAAGTCCACCGGCAGCGCCTTGTCCTCGTTGTCGAACGTCAGCGTCACTTCGCAAAACGCCAGACGGCGGCGCTTCTCCGTGCCGTTGAAGATGACGTCCTCCATCTTGGCGCCGCGCAGCGTCTTTGCGCTCTGCTCGCCCAGCACCCAGCGCACCGCATCCGCGATGTTGGACTTGCCGCAGCCGTTCGGGCCGACAACGCCGGTGATGCCGTCTTCAAATGTCACCTCCACGCGGTCCGCAAAGGACTTGAACCCGTGGAGCACCAGTTTCTTTAGCCGCAATGGTCTGCTCCCAACTTTTGCAATGCGTTTTTCGCCGCCGCCTGCTGCGCGAGCTGCTTGCTCGCGCCCTCGCCCTCGCCGAGCATAGCCTCGCCTTCCCACACCTGATAGCGGAAAGTGGGCGCGTGCGCCGGGCCTTCACAGGAGACAAAGACATAGCGCGGCATTGCGCCCCGCTTCTGCATGGCCTCCTGCAGGCGCGATTTTTCATCCAGACAGTCGGACAGGGAGCGCATGTCCAGCAGCTCCCCCAGAGAGGCGAGGATCGCCCGACGCGCGGCTTCGAGGCCGCCGTCCAGATACACCGCCGCGAACACGGCCTCGGCCACGTCCGCGAGGATGGAGGGCTTTTCCCGCCCGCCCGTGCGCTCCTCGCCCACGGACAGGCGCACAAGCCGCCCCAGCTCCAATCGCCGGGCGGCTTGAAACAGCGCCTCCTCGCGCACGGCGTGGGCGCGCATGCGCGTCAGCGTTCCCTCCGGCATGTCCGGCAGGGACTGATAAAGGTACTGGCTCACCACCAGTTCCAGCACCGCGTCGCCGAGAAATTCCAGCCTCTGGTAATGGGCGACATGGTGATCGCTCCCGAAGGAGGGGTGCGTGAGCGCCGTGGTCAAAAGCGTTCGGTCACGAAAGCGGTAGCCGAGCTTTTCCTGCAAGCGTTCCACCGCTCATCCGACCCGCTTTTCGATGTATTTGACGATGTCGTCCACGGTCTTGATCTGGCTGAGCATGTCGTCTTCGACGGTCATATCGTACTCGGCCTCAAGATCCATGATGAGCATCATCATATTGGCGCTGTCCGCGCCGAG
>DVGE01000173.1 GCA_018712885.1 Candidatus Pullichristensenella stercoripullorum
CCGTTGCCGCCCAGCAGCGCCACGCGCTCGCCGCGCAGAATGGTCAGATCGGCGCCCCGCAGCGCCGCGCGGCCATCAAAGCGCACGGAGGCGTTTTCCAGACCGCAGAGGCGCTCGGCATGATAGGGCGCGGGGCGCAGGCGCACTTCGCTGGCCTCGTCCACGTGGCGCAAAAGCTGGCTCTTCTGTTCGACGGCCTCCTCGCGGCGGCGCTCGATGCCCTTGGCGCGCTTGACCAGTTTGGCCGCCTTGTGCCCCTGATAGCCGCGCTCGGGGCGGCCGTCGCTGTCGGAGGTGCGGTGCTTGGCCTTTTCCGCCCGGCCCGCCCACTCCCCGGCGCGGCGGGCGGCTTCGCCGAGGCGGCGGATCTCCCCGCGCAGGCGCTCTTCCTCGGCGCGCTCCATGGCCTCGCGGCGCTCGCGCTCTCGCAGATAGTCGGAAAAGCCGCCGCGAAGCAGCGTCGCGCCGCCGTCCTCCAAGGCCAGCACATGGTCGCAGCAGGCGTCGAGCAGGTCGCGGTCGTGCGAGGCGAGGATGAAGCCGCGCTTGCCGGCGAGGTAGCGGCCCAAAGCGCGGCGGCCCTCCGCGTCCAGATGGTTGGTCGGCTCGTCGATGAGGGGCACGCAGCCCTCGATGAGGAACAGCGCCGAGAGCAGCGCCTTCATGCGCTCGCCGCCGCTGAGGGTGTCAAGAGGGCGGTCGAGCGCACCCTCGTCGAGGCCGATGCGCCCCGCCTCGCGCTCGATGCGCCAGTCCTCCGCGCCGCAGACGGCGGCCATGGCCGCGCGCGCGGGCAGCGACGCGCCTTTCACGGCAAAGGGAAAGCGGGCAAAGCGCGCGGCGGCGTGGATGCGGCCGCGCGCGTCCAGTTCGCCGGAAAGCAGCTTCAAAAGCGTGGTCTTGCCGCGGCCGTTGCGGCCGGTGAGCGCCAATTTCCAGGTATCGTCCAGTTCCAGCGTCAGGCCGCGGAACACCGGTTCCGGCGTGCCCTCGTAGGCAAACGTCAGATCGTCTATGCGGATGATGGACATAAAAAGTCCCCCTTTCGCGTCCAGAGCCGCGGGCAGCGGCGCAGGCGCGCAGGGAGACCCCTTCGCGTACAATAAAAGATGCGCCGACCCGCTTGAATGGGCACGCCAAAACAGCGCTCCGAGCGCCGGTGGCCTGCCGGTTCCATGCGAGTTACTTGCGCATCCTTTCATCCCTTTCTCTGTTTCTATGTACTTTATAGCACATTTTTGCCCGATCGTCAAGGCGTGCGCATGGCAAGATCTTCTTGTCCGCGCGGCGGCGGCGTGGTATAATGTAGGCGGAATCTATCAGGGAGGAAGTTTGCCATGAAGAAATTGCTTTGTCTTGTATTGGCCACGATGTTGCTCTGCGCCGCGGGCTCTGCGGAGGGCTTCGGCCTCAAGGAGCGCCGTCCGGCGGCGGGGGACGTTTCCCTGGGCGGCGAGCCGGCGGCGACGGAAGCGCCCGCCGACGGCGACGCCGCGGAAGAGAACGCGGAAAACGCCCAGCAGACGCTCGACGACCTTTTGGGCGGCCTTGCCAGCGGCGGGAGCGCCGAGGAGAGCGCCGCGCAGCAGCCCTCGGGCATGGTCACCGACCCCAGGCTGGTGGACATCGCCAATATGGACGATATGCAGCTCAACGAGCTGGCCTCCCGCATCTCCCGCGAACTGGAGCGCCGCGCCATGGAAGAGGCCGGCGTGTCGCTGGGCGAGGGCACGGTGGTCGTCGATCAGGACGGCGTGCGCGTGACGCTCTATGAGGCCACCGTGCAGTTTGGCGACGGCGCTTTGCGCATCGGCGCCACGGTGGAGAACGGCAGCGACCGCGACCTGTCGCTGGACGTGGTGCTGGCCGAGATCAACGGCCTGAGCGTGCTGGGCTACGGCGTTTACTCCGTCTACGCCGGCGAGACCGTGACCGACTACATCCTCTTCGACGCCGAGGGCGACGAGGAAGTGGCGGCGGCTCTGGCCGCGCCCGAGTCCCTGCGCTTCACCATCTGGGCCTACGACAACGGGACCGGGGAGACGTACTTCACCGCCGACATTACGCTGTAACAGTTGCCCCGCGCATCACCATCCGGGCTCTCGACGGGCGCGTGGCGATGCGCTGCGCCGCTGGTGTCGCGCTGTAACGGCAAAGAGCCGCGGACGCCCCCTTTTGCGGGACGTCCGCCGTTTTTTTCCTTTTTCACGCACGCAGACGGCGGGCGAGGGCCTGCGCGCCCTCCTCCAGCACGCGCGCCGTGCGCTCGTAGGCCTCCATGCCCCGGCCGAAGGGGTCGGGCACCTCCTCGTCGCCCAAAAAGAGCTCTACCTTCGCCCCCGGGCAGAGGGCGCGCAGGGCGCGGGCGTGGCTGCGGGTCATGGCGAGCAGCAGCGCCCCCTCCCCCATCTCGGGCCGGAAGCGGCGCGCCATGTGGCCGGAAATGTCGATGCCCATCTCGTCCATGGCCAGGAGCGCGTGGTAGCTGGCGGGCGCGCCGTCCTCGGCGTAGAGGCCGGCGGACGTGACCTCATCCCCCGGCAGCAGGCGGCCAAGCAGCGCCGCCGCCATGGGGCTGCGGCAGGTGTTGCCCGTACACACGCAGACGATCTTCACGCTAACGCCTCCTTGCGAAACTGTGGTAACAGCATAACACGCCGCGCGCCGCGCGTCAAGGGCGAAGCGCGGCAAAAAGCGGCGCCCCCGGACGTTTCGGGAGCGCCGCTTTGATGTTGACAAAACTGGCAGAGCGTTGAGAAAGCCCGCAAGCAAGGACATTTTGCCAACGGCGACTTGCAATCCTTTGGGCTTGCAACCTTGCGACTGGATTTGACGATCCCGAAGGGCTCGGCAAATCCACCCCAAGGAAGCGGCCCTGCCGTCAAGGGAGCTTCCATGGACGTAAGTGACCGCAGACGGCAGGGTCGCTGACGCCGGAAGCAAAAATTGCCTCCGATTTTCATTTTATCAGAGCGATTTTTGCGGTCGTGGGCTTTATCAGCGCTCTGCGCGGGTCAGCCGCGCTTTTACGCCTCGCCGACGAAGGCCTCGTAGATGGCGCGCACGGCGGCCTCGAACTCCTCGCCGTCCACGCCGACGATGATGTTTAATTCGCTGGAGCCCTGGTCGATCATGCGCACGTTGACGCCGGCCTGATAGAGCGCGCTGAACAGCTTGGCCGCCGTGCCGCGCGTGCGCACCATGCCCTGGCCCACGGTGGCGATGAGGGCGAGGCCGGAGGAGATCTCGATGTGGTCGGGCTGGCAGAGCTCGTTGATGCGGTTGATGAGCTTGTCGCGGTAGCGGTTCAGCTCCACATCGGAGACGACCACGCACATGGTGTCGATGCCGGTGGGCAGATGCTCGAAGGAAATGCCGAATTCCTCCACCGCCTGCAATACGCGGCGACCAAAGCCCAGTTCCGCGTTCATCATCGCCTTTTCGATGGAGATGAGGGAAAAGTTCTTGTGGCCGGCGATGCCGGTGATGGGGTAGCGGTATTGAACGTCCTTCGCCTTGTCGACGATCATCGTGCCGGGGTGATTGGGATCGTTGGTGTTGCGGATGTTGGTGGGAATGCCGGCCTTGTGCACGGGGAAGATGGCGTCCTCGTGCAAAACGGTCGCGCCCATATAGGAAAGCTCGCGCAGTTCGCGGTAGGTGAGGCGCTCAATACCGGCGGGATTCTTGACCACGCGCGGGTCGGCCATGAGAAAGCCGGAGACGTCCGTCCAGTTCTCGTACAATTCGGCCCCGGCGGCGCGGGCCACCAGCG
>DVGE01000174.1 GCA_018712885.1 Candidatus Pullichristensenella stercoripullorum
GGGATGCCGCACACGCGCAGGCCGCGCTTTTCGGGATTGTCGTCCACGAAAGCCACCGGCGCGCCGGAGAGGTGCCGCCCCTCCTGACAGGCGCGCGCCGCGTAAGCGCCGCCCTCGCCCGCGCCGACGATGAGCACGCGGTTGTGCTCCGGGTCGCTGCGGCGGGCGTAGTAGGCCTCGCGGCAGATCTTCCAGCCAAAGCGGGACGCGCCCACCAGCAGAAACTCGAAAATGCCGATGAGGGAAAACAGCGAGCGCGGCATCCTCCAGGCGAACACGCGGTTCATAATCAGCACCACGCCCGTGGCGCCCGCGCACAAAAACATCAGCCGGAACAGTTCGCGCGCGCCGGCGTAGCGCCACATCATGTGGTACACGCCGCCGACCATCAGCGCCAGTGTGTAGATCACGATCAAAAGCGGTATGCGCTGGTCGAGCTTCATGCGCATGCCCTGGCTGATGGCGCCGTCGTAGCGCAGCACCACCGCCAGCTCGATGGCTATGTAAAGCAGCGCCAGATCCAACAGGATCAGCGCGCACCGGCGGATGCGCACGCTGTTGGAGCCGCCCAGCAGTTTGTTCACGGACATATCTCCCATCTATCGCCGTTCCCCGGACGCGCCGGGGCGCTTAAATCTGTCGAAAGTATAACAGGCGGATGTTAATTCTTCACAGAAAGTCACAAATGTTTCACAAATGGGCGCGCCGCCCTCAGCGCACGCGGTAGATGCGCTTCCACTCGGCGCTGAAAGAGCCGTCCGCCTCGCGCAGCACCAATGGCGGCAGCCAGTGCAGCCCCTGCCCGCCGCCGCGCACGCCCTCGATGAGCAAGAACTTCGGCGCGCGGCCCGGCATGCCCTGCACGGTGCGCAGCCGCTTGGGGGCGATGCCGCTGTCCTCCATGGCGCGCAGCATCTCCAGCGCGCGCGGCGCGGGGAAGATCACGCACAGCCGCCCGCCGTTTTTCAAAAGCCGCGCCGCGCTTTCGGCCACGCCCGCGGCGGTGAGGTCGCCCTCGTGCCGCGCCAGGCGCACGCCCTCGTTTTCGCTTGGCAGCGCCGCTCCCGCGCGGCTGTAAGGGGGATTGCACACCGCCAGCGCGTACTGGCCGTGGCCGAGGAAGGCGTGCGCCTGGCGCATGTCCCCGGCAAAGACGCGCACGCGCTCTTCCAGACGGTTGAGAAGCACGCTGCGGCGCGCCATGTCGGCCACGTCCGGCTGCAGCTCCACCGCGTCCACGCACAATGCCGGCTCGTGCGCGGCCATCAGCGTGGCGATGGCCCCGGTGCCGCAGCCCAGGTCCACGGCGCGCGTGCGCGGCCGGGGCGCGGCAAAGTCCGCCAGCAGCACCGAGTCCGTGCCGAAGCGGAAGGCGTCCGGCCGCTGGATGAGGCGGTAGCCGCCGCATTGCAGGTCGTCCAGCCGCTCGCTGGGCAGCAGCAGGTCAGAGGGCGGAAGGCTTCCACACATAGGCGTTCACCTGCCCCATCGAAGAAAGGTCGCCGGAGACGACAAAGCCCGTGGCCGCGTCCGCGTAAGCGATGCGCGCACCGCCGAGGCTGACGGCGTAGAGCAGGCTGCCGTCGGGGTTTTGCAAAATGACGATCTCGCCGCCCGTCGCGCCGGCGGCGTCGAACGGCTGATGCACAGCCTCCTCGAGTATGCGTCCGGGGCCGGTCAGCCCCACGCCGACGCGGGCGTAGACGTACTGCGCGAAGGGAAAGCCGGGATAATTGGCGTTCGCGCCGCCGTCGAAGGCCTGGCCGGGCATCTCCGCGGCGACGGCGGCGGCGCGGGAAAGCGCCGCGGCGTCCATGGCGGCTTCGCTCTTACGCAGGGCCTCTTCCGCCTGCGAAAGCGGCGTCGCCCTCTCGCCGCGCAGGGCGTTAAGCAGCGCTTCATCGGCCTCGCCCGTGGGCGCGAGGCCGTTGGCGATCTGGAAAAGCGTCACCGCCACGAAGGTATCCGCGCCGAACGCGCCGCTGTTCTCCGCGGGCAGATAGCCAAGCGCGTGCAGCAGCCCCTGCAGCGCAGCCACATCCTCGCCCGCGTCGCCCTGCCGCAGCACGCCGTCGTCGGCAAGCGACACGCCCGCGCCGGAATAGAGCAGGCGGCAGGTCTCCTCGTCCGCCGCGCCGGTCGCCTCCAGGCCGTTCTGCTCCTGAAAGCGCTCCACGGCGCGCTGGGTGGATTCGCCGAAGGCGTCGGTACACTCGCCGTTGTAGTAGCCCATGCGCTTCAGCCGCCGCTGCAGCGAGCGCACGCCTACGCCGGAATCGCCGCGCTTGCAGACCTTGCCGGCGATGAAGTCCTCCCAGGGGAGCGTCTGTCCCTCGTGCAAAAGCAGCAGCATGGCGCGGTCGGCCTCGCCGGTCGGGGCCAGACCGTTGGCGGTCTGAAAAGCCATCACCGCCACGCGGGTGGCGTCGCCGAACACGCCGTCGCGCGTGCCGCCGTAATACCCAAGCTCGCGCAGCGCCTCCTGCATGGCGCGCACATCGCCGCCAGTATCGCCGCTTTTGAGCGGTTCGGCGGGATAGCGCTCGGCCACGGCGCGCAGGTAGTCCTGCTTGCTCAGCGCGTCCGCGTCCGCGAGCGCCGCCAGCGTCGCTTCGTCCAGCCCGCCGGTGACTTCCAGGGCGTTGGCAGTCTGAAAATTGCGCACGGCGACGTCCATGTCCTCCGCGCCCGCGCGCAGGTAGCCCAGTTCGTCCAGCCGCGCACGCGCGTCCAGCGATCCCGCCGCCGCCGGCGGCGCGCAGACAGTCAGCGCGAGCGCCGCCAGTATACACATCATCCGTTTCATGCCGTCAACCTCAGGTGCGCTTTCAACACATAGCCGCTCTGCGTGCCGGCGGTGTTGGAAACGCGCGCCCACTCGTCGTTGTATGCCTTTACGAACACCTGCGCGCCCGCGGGGATCTCGGCCACGGCGCGCGCCTGCGCGTCCGGGAACGCGCGCGCCACGGCGTCCTGCGCCGCCAGCGCCCGCAGATCGCAGTAGACCACGCCCTGCGCGTCCGCCGCGCTCTCTTCGGGCGCGTCGCCGCGCGGGACGAGGTATTTGACCTTCAGATAGCCCTCGTTGCCGCGCCGCGTGCGCACGCGCGCCCATTCGTCGCCCACGGCCAGCACGCGCACCCACGAGCCGTGGGACACGGTGGTGACGCTGGGCGTCTGCGTGGACGGGCCCTGCCGCACGTGCAGCGAGCCGCCCGAGGCGCTCACGTAGATGTCCGCGTAAACTTCGCCCTCGACTTCGGTCATCGCCTCCTGCGGCGCGGGCGTGGCGGTGGGCCGGGCCGTCGCCGCGGGCGTTTCCTCCCACCCGTCGCAGGGGGCGAGATAACGGGACTGCACATAGCCGGTCAGTCCGGCGGAAGTCTCGACATGCGTCCACGAGCCGGAAACGCCGAGCGCGCGCACGACCTCGCCATGGGCGAGCCTGCCGGCGATGGCGGCGGCGGTGGAGGGCTCGGCGCGCAGGTTGAGGCGCGAGGAAGCCGAGGAGAGCGTCACGCGGGCATACGTCCCCTCCGGCAGCGGCGCGCCGGTGGGCGCGGGCGTGGCGGTGGGCAGGGCCGTCGCCGTGGGCGTGGGGGAAGCGCTCGCCGTGGCGGTGGGCAGGGCGACGATGCCGTCGAGCCGCCGCAAATAATAGGTCTGCACATAGCCGCTGCCGCTGGAAACGGTCTCCACACGCGCCCAGCCGCTGTCGGTATCGAGGATCTCCACATACTCGCCGTCCGCCAGCCGCGCGAGCACGGCGGAGCGTATGGAAGGCTCGGCGCGCAGGTTGAGGCGCGAGTCGGGGTCGTCGAGCGACACGCGGGCGAACGCGCCGTAGGGCCGCGGCTCGAGCGGCGGCACGGTGGGCTGCGGCGTGGGGGTAGCGGTCGCCTGCGGCGCGGGGGTGGGCGACGGCGAGGCGGTCGCCGCCGGCGTGGAGGAAACGGTCGGCCACGGTTCGCAGGACGGCGCGATGGTCGCCGTCGGCGAGACGGTCGGCCAGGGCTCCAACGACGGCGATGCGCTCGCCGTGGGGGAAACAGTCGGCCAGGGCTCCAACGACGGCGAAACGGTCGCCGTGGGCGCGGGCGAAGGCGTCACGGGCAGCAGCGTCGGCTCGGCGACGTAGACGAGGTACTTGCTCTTCAAATACCCGCGCCGTCCCGCGGCCGTCTCCACCGCCGTCCATTCGCCGCTCGTTTCGTAGGCGGTCACGGTGTCGCCGTGGCGCACGGTGGTCACGGGGTCGGTGTCCGTGGAGGGGCCGGAGCGCAGGTAGAGCCGCCCGCCCTCATAGGCCGTGGTCACCACGGCCTGCCTGCCAACGACGGCGGTCGGCGCGGGCGATGGGGAGGGCGAAGGGGAGGGCGAGGCCGTCCCCGGCAATGCGAACAGCGCCGTCTGCGCCCAGCCGCGCAGCGCGCCATAGCCGATGCGCGACCATTCCGCCCCGGCCTCGTACACGTCCACCAGCGCGCCGGCGGGCACGCTGCCCACCGTTTCCGCGCCGGCGGAGGCGCTTGCGTACACGTCCGCGCCGGATACGCACACCACCTGTCCCAGCGGCCTG
>DVGE01000175.1 GCA_018712885.1 Candidatus Pullichristensenella stercoripullorum
TTCTGCCCGGCGTGCATCTCCTTTGCCAAAGACGACGGCGACCCCGCGTGGAGCCGGGAAGCGGACGAATACTACCACGCCAGCGCCCTCTGCGCCGGCATCGAGGACGAGGCCGCGGAAGCGGAGACCGCCCTGACGTTCGTCTCCCGCGCCCGCCTGCGGGGCAAGCTGCCCTGTCCGAACTGCGTCACGCGGGAACAGACCGCGCCCGCCGTCCTCACCGGCATGCTCTACTGCACCGCCGGCGGCGAGTGGGTACACGCGGCGCCCAACTGCAACGGCATGCGCGACCCCATGGGCTGCACGCTTGCGCATGCGCTGGAAATGGGCAAGTCCATCTGTGCGGACTGCATCGGCACGGACTGCATCTACGTAAGCGGCGTCGTCTGGGAGCCGGAAGCCGGGCAGCTGCTCATCTCCGTGGACATCTGCACGTCCGCCAGCCATGTTGACCCCATCTCCGGCGCGTACATCGACGTTTCCGCCATGGACGCCGTTTCCGCAGGCCTCAACAGCTGGGACGAAGCCGTGCTTTCCTCCGCCGCCGCCGTCGCCGGGGAAACGCCCCTGCGCGTGGATACGCGCGAACTGGACATTTTCTGCGATGCCGGAGACAGCGTCGCCGCCACCGAGTGGACGGACGCGGGCGGCCGCCATCTGCGCCTGCTCCTGAGCGGCGTGACGGAGGCGGAGGCCGCGTCGCTGGAGCTCTCCGTCGCCGCTACCGAGCGCTTCTACTGCCTCTCGGACGGCCGGCTCTTCGTCCGTTCCGCGCCCGCCGTGGAGACCCGCCTTTCCCCGCTCGGCGTCTCGCTCAACTACGTCTACGATGACGCGGGCAACTGCGTCCGCTTCGCCCCCGGCAACATGCTGGAAGCCTACGACTGGACGCAGGACGCCGCCGTGGAACTGTCCTGGGCCATCGAGGGCATGGATGCCGACGCCCACATCGCCGTGTACCGCCTCGACGCCATTTCCGAGAGCGCGGACGGCATGGTCATCCTCGAAGCGCGCACCCCGGCGAACGTGACCATTTCCCCGGACTTTGGCGGCGCGCGCCGCGTCAGCGTGGGCACGCGCGCCGAGGGCGACGAACTGGTCCACACCGCCATCCTTTCAGACGAGCAGGCCGAAGCCGTGTTTGAAGATCCCTCGCTGCTGGGTTTTGCAGAAACGCCCACCGTCAACGCCTACTGACGTTTGAGGCGCGAAAAAGCCGCCCCCATCCGGAGGCGGCTCCCTTTTTACGCCTTCGTCCGCGTTTTGCGCACCAGCCGTTCGTGCATCAGCGCCATCGCCGCCAGCACGACGAGCAGGAAGATGGGGAACAGGCCGATGCTGATGTGGTTGGCGATCAGCCCGAACAGCGGCGGCATCGCCAGCGTGCCCACATAGGCGCTGGCCATCTGCACGCCGATGAGCGCCTGCGAATTCTCCGCGCCGAAGTGTTCCGGCGTGGAATGGATGATGCAGGGATAGATGGGCGCGCAGCCCAGCCCGATCACCACCAGTCCGGCAAGCGCTGCCCCCGTTCCCAGCGGCAGCAGCAGCATCACCGCGCCCAGCGCCACCAGCGCCTGCCCCATGCGGATCATCTGCGCGTCGGCAAAGCGCATGGTCAAAAAGCCGCTCAGCGCCCGACCCACGGTGATGCCAATGAAGAAAAGACTGGCATAGCCGGCGGCGGCTTCCGTTCCCACGCCGCGCCCCAGCGCCAGGTAGCTGCTCGCCCAGAGCATTACCGTCGATTCCGCGGCGCAGTAGCAGAAGAAGGCGATCATCACGTCCTTCGCCCCGGGGATGCGCACGATCTCTTTCAGCGACAGCGCCCGCCCCGCGTCCGCCGCATCGTCCGCCGCCTGCGTCTGCGAGACGCGCTTTTTCCACAGGGGCAGGCTGCAGAAGATGATCAGCGTGAGGAAAAACTGCAATATGGCGATGTAGCGGTAGCCCATGTTCCAGCCATATCCGCCAGTGAGGGCGTATTCCATGATATAAGGCCCTACGGTGGTGCCCACGCCCCACATGCAGTGCAGCCAGCTCATGTGGCGGCTGGCGTAGTTAAGGGCCACGTAGTTGTTGAGCGCCGCGTCCACGCTGCCCGCGCCCAGTCCGTAGGGGATGGCGAGCAGGCACAGGGCCCAGAACGACCGGCTCAGGGAAAAGCCCAGCAGCGCCAGCGCCGTCAAAAGCACGCTCAGGGCCGTCACCAGCCCGGCGCCCAGTTTGCGCGTCAGGCGGTCGCTCTGCAGGCTGGACACCACCGTGCCCAGCGCGATGATCATGGAGATGATGCCCGCGTAGGACACGGGTACGCCGAATTCCGGCTGCATGCTCGGCCACGCCGAACCCAGCAGCGAATCCGGCAGCCCCAGGCTGATGAAGGCCAGATAGATCACGGCCAACAGGAGATGTACCATGTCGATCCCTCCGGAATTTTGTGTGCGATACAATAATAACGCCCAAAATTGCTTGAATCAAGTGAAAATTCGCCGTATACTATAAAAAAAGCGACAAAGTGGAGAGAAGGCCATGGAGATCAAAGCCTGCGTGTTCGATATCGACCACACCCGCCGGGAGCTGCAAGCCCACGGCACGCCGGAATTCCCCTGCGCCGCCTACGAGACGCTCTACGCCGCCGGGCCGGAGGGGGACATTTGCTGGCACTGGCACGAGGACATGGAGCTCTGGCAGGTGCTCGAAGGGGAGATGGAGCTGCGCGTGCCCGGCCAGGCCCTGTTGCTGCGCGCGGGGGAGTGCGCCGCCGTCAACGCGAACACGCTCCACGCCGGGAAAACGGGGTGCGCCTGCCGCTTGCGGGCGCTGGTCTTTCACCCCTCGCTGGTCGCGGGCGGGGAGGATACGGTGTTCGCGCGCCGCTATCTGCGTCCGCTCGTCGCCTGCGCCGCCTTCGACGCCTGCGCCCTTGGCGCGCAGGAGCGCCAGGCGTTTGAAAGCGCGTTCACAGCGTTGGCCGTGGGCGGGGACGGCTTCGAGTTCGCCGTCCGAGAAGCGCTCTCGCGCCTCTGCCTCGCCCTTTGCCGCCGCTTCGTCCCGGGAGGGCGAACGAACGCCGCGCCCGATCTCGACGGCGAGCGTCTGCGCGCGATGCTGGCCTTCATCCATGAAAACTACGAGCGGCCCATCCAGCTTTGCGAGATCGCCCGCGCCGCCAACGTCAGCGCCCGCGAGTGCCTGCGCTGCTTTCAGCGCGCCATCCAGACGCCGCCGATGCAGTACCTGCTCAAATACCGCGTGCAGCGCGGCGCGGAGTTTCTGCGCGAACGCCCCGGCACGGTGGCGCAGGCGGCCGCCGCCTGCGGCTTTGACAGCCCCAGCAATTTTTCCAAGAACTTCCGCCGCTTCTACGGCGTTTCCCCCAGAGAATACCGCCGGCAGGTTTGAGCGCCGAAAACGACGTTCGGGCGCTTCTCATCAGGTTTTTACGCCGTTTTTATTGATTTTTTTCGGGGGGGGGTATTATAATACCCACTCGTAAGGAGGGAAACGCCATGCTTGAGATACGCGATTTTTCCAAGACCTACAAGGGCGGCAAGCGCGCGGTGGACCATCTTTCCCTGCGCGTGGAGCCCGGTTCCATCGTTGGCTTCATCGGGCCCAACGGCGCGGGCAAGACCACGACCATCCGCGCCGTCGTCGGCGTGCTGGACTTTGACGAGGGCGATATATTGATCGGCGGCCATTCCGTGCGCCGCGAGCCCATCGAGTGCAAAAAACTGCTTGCCTACGTGCCGGACAACCCCGACCTCTACGACTATCTCACCGGCATGCAGTACCTGAACTTCATGGCCGACGTCTTTGGCGTCAGCGCGGAGGCGCGCGAGGCGCGCGTCCGCGAATACGGCGAGCTCTTCGGCCTCACCATCAACCTGGGCGATTCCATCGGCTCCTTCTCCCACGGCATGAAGCAGAAACTGGCGCTGATGGGCGCGCTCATCCACGATCCCAAA
>DVGE01000176.1 GCA_018712885.1 Candidatus Pullichristensenella stercoripullorum
GTGATATAGCCGCAGTCCGCCATCGTTTGCAGGATGAGATCGCGCCGCTCCACGGCGTTTTCCGGCTCCAGGTGCGGCGCGTAATTGCTCGGCGACTTGATGACGCCCGCCAGCAGCACGCCCTCCGCCAGCGTCAGTTCCCCGGCGCTTTTGCCGAAATAGCTGTTGGCGGCGGCCTCGATGCCGTAAGCGCCGCGGCCAAAGTAGACCACGTTGAGGTAGCGCTCGAGTATGTCATCCTTATCCATCTGCCGTTCGAGCTGCAAGGCCAGCACCGCCTCCTGTGCCTTGCGCGAGAGCGTCTTCTCGCCGCTCAAATGGGTCAGCTTGATGAGCTGCTGGGTGATGGTCGATGCGCCCTGCTCCAGACTCATGGTGCGTATGTCGTGCCAGAGCGCGCCGAACAGGCGCACGATGTCCACGCCGGGATGCTCGTAAAAGCGCTGATCTTCGGCGGCGAGGAACGCCTGCTGCACGTGCAGGGGGATCTTCTCAAGCGTCACGTAGACGCGATGCTCGCTGCCGTAGAGACTGCCCACGCGCTCGCCGTCGGCGTCGTAGAGGATGCTCGTCTGTTTGAGCTGCGTGAGCTTGTCGATATCCAGCTTTTCCCAGCTCCACGGCGCGAGCAGAAGGAGCAATGCCGCCAGCAGCGCCGCCGCAACGCCCAGGATCGCCCAGCGCACCCATTTTTTCTTCACCGCCATCGCCTCCAAAGCCCGACAACTTTTCGCCATGCTCTAGCATTTCCCAAGAGCGGGGAATTTAGCCTCCGCTGCCGAAAGTTGTTCGTGGACGGCGCGCGCCTTCTGCGTTACAATATATATGCTTGCAACGACAGAGGTGATCTGCTTGAAGAGAACATGGAATCTCATCTCCCTCGGCTCGATGTGGCTGATGCTCACCGGGCTTTTGCTCTCGCTGCTCTCCGGCGGCGGCGCAGCGGCGATGGACACGGCGGCGCGCGTCTGTCTGGCGGCGGCGGTGGCGCTGTTCATCGCTTCGGCGCTGCTGCGTCCACGCGCGCTGCGCGCGGAGGCGGCGGGGCGCATCGCCGGCATGGAGGCCGCGTGCGCCGCCCCCGACTGCGGCTTTGGCGACGTGGCCGCCAACGAGGAGGCGAAAAAGAGCCTCGAAGGGCTGGTAGACTACCTCAAAGACCCGCAAAAGTATGCACGCTACGGGGCGCGCATGCCGCGCGGCGTGCTGCTCTACGGCCCGCCAGGCACGGGCAAGACGCTTTTGGCGCGGGCGCTGGCAGGCGAGGCGGGCGTGCCCTTCTTCGCGCTTTCCGGCTCGGATTTCGTGCAGATGTACGTGGGCGTGGGCGCGAGCCGCGTGCGCGAATTGTTCAAAAACGCGCGCAAGGCTGGCAAATGCGTCATCTTTATCGACGAGATCGACGCCATGGCCAAGAAGCGCGACGACCAGTCCTCCGACGAGCGCGACCAGACGCTCAACGCGCTTCTCAGCGAGATGTCCGGCTTCCGCCCCGCGGACGGCGTCATCGTCCTGGCCGCCACCAATCGCCTGGACACGCTCGATCCGGCGCTTCTGCGCCCCGGACGATTTGACCGTCAGATCGAGGTCGGTCTGCCGGGGCGGGAAGAACGCCTGAACATCCTGCGCCTGCACAGCCGCAACAAGCCGCTCTCCCGGTCGGTCGATCTCGAAGCGCTGGCGGCAGACACGAGCTGCTTTTCCGGGGCCTCGCTGGAAAACCTGCTCAACGAGGCTGCCATCGCCGCCGCCGGGCGCGGCGCGGAGACCATCGAGCCGGAGGACGTGCGCGGTGCGTTTTTCAAAACAGTCGCCGGCGCGGATCGCAAGAGCACGGCTACGCGCGCGGAACGGCGCGTCATCGCCGTGCATGAGGCGGGGCACGCGCTCGCGTCCATACTGCTGACGCCGGAAAGCCGCCTGCGGCGCGTGAGCATCCTGCCCGCGGGCGGCGGCGCGGCTGGATACAACCTCTCCATACCGCCGGAGCGCACGATGCTGGAGAAGCGTCAGATCGAGGCCCAGATCAGCGTGCTGCTCGCGGGCCGCGCGGCGGAGTTGCTGGCGGGCGGCGAGGAAGTCGTGACCGCCGGAGCCGCCAACGACCTGTCCCGCGCTGCGGAGCTCGCCGCGGCGCTGGTGATGGATCTGGGCATGGCGGGGGAACCGGCTGTGTCTCTGCGCGCGCTCAGCCGCGCCTGCGGCGGGGCGGACGACGGCAAGGCGCTCTGCCGGCAAAAGCTCTCGGAGCTGTTTGAGCGCGTCAGCGCGCTGCTGCTCCAGCATGCGGACGAACTGCTCCTGCTCACCGACGCGCTCGTGGAACGCGAGGCCATGAGCGGCGAAGAAGTCGAGGCTCTTTTGCGCGCCGCGTAATGTGTCGACGGCGCCGTGTCGAACGCTTTGCGCGTTTCGGCAAAGGTACTTCGCTTTTGACAAAGGAAACGACAGAGCCGGCATGGAATCAATCCCCGAACATTGCGGCGAAGGGAATGATTCCATGCTTTCCTATGAGAAACACCGGGACAGGCTCACCGTGCGGCTGAACGGCGAATTGGATCATGAGCGCGTCGGCCCCATCCGCGCCGAGCTGGACGCGCTGTTGTGCGACCAGAAGGTCAAACATCTCATCCTCGAGCTGTCCGGAGTCAGCTTTATGGACAGCTCAGCCATCGGGCTGGTCATCGGGCGTTACAAGGCGCTGGCGCGGCGCGGGGGAAGGGTATCGGTCGCCGGGACGTCGCCGCGCGTGGACAGGATATTCTCCATGGCCGGCCTCTACACCATCGTCGAAAAACTGGCTTGAAGCGGAGGGGCGGATATGAGGATCAAAAATGAGATGCGGCTGGATTTTCCCGCCGCCGGCAAAAACGAGAGCTTCGCGCGGCTGGTCATCAGCGCTTTCATCCTGCCGCTCGACCCGACGCTGGAGGAGCTTTCCGACGTCAAGACCGCCGTCTCCGAAGCCGTGACCAACGCCATCGTCCACGGCTACGGCGGCGGCGAGGGCACCGTGCGGCTGCACGCAACGCTGTTTGAGGACGATCTTTTGCGCGTAGACGTCATCGACGCCGGGCGCGGCATCGAAAACGTCGAGCTCGCGCGCACGCCGTTTTTCACCACCTGCGAAGGCGACGAACGCTCCGGCATGGGCTTTACGGTCATGGAGAGCTTCATGGACGCGGTGAAGGTGACCTCCAAGATCGGCCGCGGCACCACCGTGCGTCTCGAAAAGCGCCTGCGCGCCTGCGAGGAGCAGGCCGCGCGCCGCGCGTGATCCCGGAAAGGCACGAAAGCACGCGGATGCTCCTGCAAAGCGCGCGCGAGGGGGATCGGCAAGCGCGCGAGGCGCTGGTCAAGGAAAACTTGCCGCTTGTCCGCCATCTGGTGAAGCGCTTTCAGGATCGCGGCCGGGAATATGACGATCTCTTTCAATATGGCTGCCTGGGCCTTCTAAAGGCCATCGACCGCTTTGACCCAGCCTTTGGGACCGCCTTTTCCACCTATGCGGTGCCGGTCATCCTCGGCGAGATCCGGCGATTTTTGCGCGATGACGGCAGCATCCACGTGGCGCGTTCCATCAAGGAGAACGCCCGCCGCGTAGAAGAAGCCCGCCAGGGAATGTTGCAGGCGTCGGGGCGCGAACCGACCGTGGACGAGCTTTGCGAAGCGCTCGATCTCGAGCGTGAGGACATACTCCTCGCGCTCAACGCGCGTCAAAGCGTGCGTTCCCTGGACGCCAGCATAGACGCGGATGGGGAGTTGACCCTCAAAGATACGCTGGGCACGGATTGCATGGAGGCGGTAGAAAAAAGGCTCCTCTTGGGGAGCCTTTTGAAAGCCTTGCCGCGGGAGGACATGCGCCTGATCGCCCTGCGCTATTTTCAGCGACGCACGCAGACAGAGATCGCCAAAGAAATGGGCGTTTCACAGGCGCAGGTCTCGCGCATGGAGAGCCGCATCTTGAAACGGCTGCGGGAATACGCAGAAATCGGTCTGTGATTTTCAGACTTCAGTCTTCACAAAAGAGACTTTAGGCTGTAAATTCAAGAACTCGGTCTCTTCTTTGATCGACTCGAAGTACGGCGAGCCGTCGATGGTGGCAAAGTAGTCGAGCGGCGTCTCAGCGCGGCGGATCAGCGAAAACGCGCCGTCCTCGTGCAGGAGCACTTCGGCGGAACGCAGCTTGCCGTTGTAGTTGTAGCCCATGGAGTGACCATGCGCGCCGGTATCGTGGATGACCACCAGATCGCCGATGTCTATGTGTGGAAGCGGGCGGTCGACGGCGAATTTGTCGTTGTTTTCGCACAGGGAACCAACGATGTCATAGATGTGGTCGCAGGGCAGGTTTTCCTTGCCGGCGATGGTGATGTGGTGGTAGGCGCCGTACATCGCCGGGCGCATGAGGTTGGCGGCGCAGGCGTCCAGGCCGATATACTCCTTGTAGATGTGCTTTTCGTGGATGGCAGTGGCCACCAGGCAACCGTGGGGGCCGGTCATGTAGCGCCCCAGCTCGCTGGCGATGTGTACATTCATGCCCGTGGGCGCGATCATGCGCTCATAGAGGCGGCGCACGTCGTCGGCGATCTCCTCGATGTCGGCGGGCGACTGCTGCGGTCGGTAGGGGATGCCAACGCCGCCGGAAAGGTTGACCATGAAGAAGTCCGCGCCCATGGTCTCATGCGCCTCCACAGCCAGTTTGAAGAGCATGCGGGCGATGGTGGGGTAATAGGCCGCGTCCGTGGAATTGCTGGCCAGGAGCGTGTGCAGGCCGAACTGCTTGACGCCCTCGCTTTGCAGCATGCGGATGGCCTGGAAGATCTGCGGGCGGGTCATGCCGTACTTGGCATCCCAGGGGTGGCCCATGCAGGTGTTGCCGATGTGCAATTCCCCGCCGGGATTGTAGCGCAGGCAGATCTTTTCCGGGATGCCGCCGTTGTTCTTGAGAAATTCGATGTGCGTGATGTCGTCGAGATTGATGATCGCGCCCAGTTTGCGCGCGTACATATAGTCTTCGGCGGGGGTCATGTTGGAGGAGAACATGATGTCGTCTCCCTCGAATCCCACGGCCTTGGCCAGCATGAGCTCCGTGATGGATGCGCAGTCCACGCCGCAGCCCTCGCTCTTGAGCACGGAGAGTATATAGGGGTTGGGATTGGCTTTGATGGCGAAGTGCTCGCGGAAGCCGGCGTTCCAGGAAAACGCCGCCTGTACGCGCCTCGCCGTTTCGCGGATGCCTTTTTCGTCGTAGAGGTGGAAAGGCGTGGGGTAGACCGCGGCGATCTCATGGAGCTTTTCGGCGGAACAGAAGGGCAGCTTCTGCATAAGTATTCCTCCCCGCATAAATATTCGGCTGCCGATGGAATACTGCAATGATAGGCATTTTTCGCTTCTGCGTCAAGCGTTTTCCCGTTGAATTCAGAAAAATTTGATTCTTTAACATTCCGCCGTTGAAGAACGGCGCATTTCGTGTTATAAAGTAAGTTGGATGTTTATTGGTGGAGGTATCGCTTTGAACCTTTCGCAACGTGTGGACGCGCTGCTGGAGCGCGTGGAAAAGCCCGTGCGCTACATGGGCGGCGAGTTTGGCTGCACGGTCAAGGACCCGTCGTCGGTGGATGTGCGCTACGCCTTTCTCTTTCCGGACACCTACGAGGTCGGCATGTCCCATCTGGGCATGAAGATCCTCTATCACGCCATCAACGCGCGCGAAGACGCCCTCTGCGAGCGCGTGTTTTCCCCGTGGGTGGACATGGCCGCACTGATGCGCGCGGAGAACGTGCCCCTGTTCACGCTCGAGAGCCGCACGCCAGTGCGCGAGTTTGACCTCTTGGGCATCACCTTGCAGTACGAGATGAGCTTCAGCAACATCCTCGAAGCGCTGGATCTGGCCGGCATACCGCTGCGCAGCGCCGAGCGCACTTCCGGTCCCTTCGTCATCTGCGGAGGTCCCTGTGCCTTCAACCCCGAGCCGCTCGCGCCCTTTGTCGATCTGTTCGTGCTCGGCGACGGCGAAGTTTCCACCCACCAGACCATCGACGCCTTCAAACAGTGGAAGGCCTCGGGCCTGCCGCGCGAGGAATACCTGCGCATGGCGGCGCGTATCCCCGGCGTCTATGTGCCCTCGTTTTACGATGTAAGCTACCATGCCGACGGCACCATCGCCGCTATCGAGCCAAAGGAAGGCACAGGCGCGCCCCAAATGGTCTACAAGGCGCTGGTCAGCGACCTGACCTGCGCCGAGTACCCGGAAAAACTCATCGTGCCCTACGGCGAGGTCGTGCACGACCGCATCATGCTGGAGATCTTTCGCGGCTGCACGCGCGGCTGCCGTTTCTGCCAGGCCGGCATGATCTACCGCCCCGTGCGCGAGCGCTCCATGGAGAGGCTGCTCGAACTGGCCGAAAAGCTGGTGTGCGCCACGGGCTATGATGAAATATCCCTGATGAGCCTTTCCAGCGGCGATTATTCCTGCCTGCCGGAACTGGCGCGGGAAATGGTACGGCGCTTCGCCGCCAGGCGGGTGAAGATATCCCTGCCCTCCCAGCGCATCGACAACGTGCTCACCGACACCCTCAAGGAGACGCAGAAGGTGCGCAAGACGGCGCTGACGCTGGCCCCGGAAGCCGGCACGCAGCGCTTGCGCGACGTCATCAACAAGGGCGTCACCGAGGAAGACCTCATCCGCTCGGTGACGGACGCCTTCGAGCAGGGCTGGTCGGCGGTCAAGCTCTACTTTATGATCGGCCTGCCCACGGAAACGGACGAGGACGTGCTGGGCATCGCCCGTCTGGCGGGACTGGTGCGCTCCTGCTATCTGTCGCTTCCCAGGGAAAAGCGCGCGCCCGGCCTTCGCATCACGGTGAGCGCCTCGGTGTTCGTGCCGAAGAACTTCACGCCCTTCCAGTGGGCGGCGCAGTTGCGCGGCGGGGAAGTGGCGCGCCGCCAGCAGCTGCTCAAACACGAGCTTGCCAGGATCAAGGGCGTGGATTTCAAGTACCATGCCGTGGATCTGAGTTACATTGAAGCCGTATTCGCCCGCGGCGACCGCCGCCTGGCGGATGTGCTGGAGCGCGCCTGGCGTCTCGGCTGCCGCTTTGACGGCTGGTCTGACCAGTTCCGCTATGACCTATGGCGGCAAGCGTTCGAGGAGTGCGGCGTCGACCCGGACTTCTATGCCTGCCGCGAGCGCCCCGACGACGAAGTTTTCCCCTGGGAACACCTCGACGCGGGCGTGAGCCGTGAATTCTTGCTCCGGGAATGGAAAAAGGCGCAAAACGCCGAGCGCACGCAGGACTGCCGCAAGGGTTGCGTGGGCTGCGGCATGCGCCGTTACGAGGGGGCCTGCCGATGAGAACGCTTTTGCGCTTTGGCAAAAACACGCGCCTGCGCTTTGTATCGCATCTTGATCTGCAGCGATTTTTTCAGCGCGCGCTCAACCGCACCGGTCTGCCCGTCGCCTTTTCGCAGGGTTTCAACCCGCATCCGCTGATGTCGTTCGCCTCGGCGCTGGCGGTAGGCTGGACGAGCGAGTACGAAGTGCTCGATTTCAGGCTCTCCGCACCCATGGGACGGGGCCGCGTCGAGGAGGCCATGCGGCAGGCGCTGCCGGACGACCTTCCCGTGCTCGGCGTGCGCATGGTGGACGACCGTTTCCCCGCGGCCATGTCGCTGGTGCGCTGCGCCGATTACCGCATCACGCCGGAGGGGGAGAGCGCGCCGGCCATCCTCGCCGCCGTGGAACAGTTTTGCGCGGCGGAGCACGTGATGGGCGTGCGCAGGACGAAATCCGGCGAACGCGAGATCGACATGCGCCCCCTGGCGCTTTCCCTTGAGGCGCGGGAAGGCAGCCTCTACGCGCGCCTGATGCTCACCGAGCGCGATACGCTCAAACCGGACGCTTTGCTCCTTGGCCTGGCTTCCCTGGCGGGCGTGGAAGCGCCGCGCGCGCGCGTGCACCGCCTCTGCCTGTTGGGGGAAAACGCGGCGGGGGAGAATGTGCCGCTGATGGAGTGGAAAAACGCATGAGCAAGACGATCCTCATCGACCGTCTCTGCGGCGAGACGAGCCTGGCCCTCCTTGAAGACGGGGCTCTGGCCGAGCTGTATTTTGAGAGCAAGGGCCACGAAAAGCTGACGGGGAACATCTATGTCGGCCGCGTCGAGAACGTCCTCCCGGGCATGAACGCCGCCTTTGTCAACATCGGCCTTGACAAAAACGCCTTTCTCTACGCCGGGGACATCTGCGTCGGCGACGCCCAGCTTGCCGAACAGCTGCGCGGGGCGCGCATCGAGCGCCTCGTTCGCCCCGGGCAGACGGTCGTGGTGCAGGTGGCCAAGGAACCGGGCGGCAACAAGGGGCCGCGTCTTTCCTGCCACATCACGTTGGCCGGCCGCCTGACGGTGCTCCTGCCCACGGTGGGCTATGTGGGCGTTTCCCGCCGCATCCGCGACGAAGGCGAGCGCGAGCGCCTGCGCCTTGCCGCCGAAGAACTATTGGCGGGAGCGTTTGGCCACGGCGTCATTGTTCGCACCGCCGCCGAGGGCGCGAGCGCGGAGGCGTTGCGCGCCGACTTCGAGGCCCTCTGCCGGCTTTGGGCGGCCATCGAGCAGCGCGGCGAACACGTCGCCGCGCCGGCGCTGCTGCACCGCGACGGCAGCCTCATCGACTGCGCCGTGCGCGACATGCTCTGCGAGGATGTCGAAAGCGTGCGCACGGATGATGACGCCCTGCTTGACGCCCTGCGGGAGACGGCGCGGACGCTGACGCCGGCCTTTGCCGCGCGCATCGTCCTCGACCGCGCCCAGTCGCCGCTGTTCGACCGCTTTTGCGTCTGGAAACAGGCCGAGAGTGCCTTTCGCCGGCTTGTGTGGCTGAAGAGCGGCGGCTATCTGGTCTTTGATTACACCGAGGCGCTCACCGTGGTGGACGTCAACACCGGCAAGTTCGTCGGCAAGCGCTCGCTCTCGGAAACGGTTTTCGCCCTCAACTGCGAAGCCGCGCGCGAGATCGCCCGGCAGCTGCGCCTGCGCGATGTGGGCGGCATCGTCATCATCGACTTTATCGACATGGATCGGAGCCAGCAGCGCGAAGCGCTCCTGGACGTGCTGCGCGAATGTCTGCGCAAGGATCGCACGCGCACGAACTTGGTAGGCATCACCGCGCTGGGGCTGGTCGAACTGACGCGCAAAAAAGTGCGCCAACCGCTCAGCAAGCATAAATTCCACGTCTGCGGCGCCTGTCAGGGCAGCGGACTGGTGCCCTCCCACGAGTTTACCGCCCGCCTGGCGCTTTCCGAAGTGCGGCGGCGGCGCATGCGCGGAGACGATACGCCCTATGTCGTGTTCGCCGCGCCGCCCGTCGCCGGCATGATGCTGAAGCTGGGCGCGCCCGTCAACGCGGGCGTCGTGCGCGTGCTCGCGGACGAGACCATCGCCGAGGCGGAGTACCGCTTCGAGCCGTTCGACCCGGATACGCCGCCCAGCGGCGCGAAACTGTTGAAGGAATGTACAGAGGAGACGCTATGAACGAACGCCTTGTCGTATCTGAAAGCGAGCTTGCGCGCCAGCGAGATTTTGCCGCGCGCGTGCGCGCCCTGCCCGAGCGGCCCCGCAGCTTCCATGTCGTTACCATGGGCTGCCAGATGAACGAGCGGGATTCGGAGACCATCGCCGGCATGCTGGTGGAGATGGGCCTGCGCCCGGAGCGCGTGCGCGAAAGGGCCGATCTCATCCTCTACAACACCTGCTGCGTGCGCGAAAACGCCGAGAACCGCGCCCTGGGCAACGTCATCTGGCTCAAAGAGCTGAAAAAGGAGCGGCCCGAGCTGCTTATCTGCGTAGGCGGCTGCATGGCGCAGGAGGCAGGCATGGCCGAGCGCATAAAGGCCATGTATCCGTTTATCGACCTGGTGTTTGGCACGCACAACATGCACCGCCTGCCCGAATACCTCTGCCGCGTGCTCGAAGAACGCAGACAAGTGGTCGAGGTCGCGCAGAGCGACGGCGTCATCGCCGAGGGCCTGCCGCAAGAGCGCGTCAGCCCGTTCTCCGCTTTTGTCAACATCATGTACGGCTGCAACAACTTCTGCTCCTACTGCATCGTGCCTTATGTGCGCGGCCGTGAGCGCTCGCGGGAGCCGGAGGCCGTGCTGGAAGAGTGCAAGCGCCTTGTGGATGAGGGCGTTCAGGAGATCATGCTGCTGGGGCAGAACGTCAATTCCTATCGCGGAGGCGGTAGCGAGTTCGCCGAGCTTTTGCGGCGTGTGGACGCATTGGGCGTGCCGCGCATACGCTTCATGACCTCGCATCCCAAGGATCTCAGCGACGAGCTGATCGCCGCCTATGGGGAGCTTGCGCACCTGATGCCCGCCCTCCATCTGCCCGTGCAAGCGGGCAACGACGAGATACTGCGGGAGATGAACCGTCGCTATACGCGGGCGCACTATCTGGAGCTCGTCAACAAACTTCGGTCTGTAAGACCGGACGTTGGTCTGACCAGCGACATCATCGTCGGTTTTCCCGGCGAAACCGAGGCGCAATTTGAAGATACGCTCTCGCTCGTGCGCGAGGTGCGCTACGATTCCGCCTTCACCTTCATCTATTCCAGACGCGCGGGCACGAAAGCGGCGCAGATGCCCGACCCAACGCCGCAAGAGGAAAAGACAGAGCGCATACAGCGCCTGATCGCCCTGCAGACAGAGATCACCAGCGAGATCCTTTCCTCGCAGGTAGGCAAGCGGGAAACGGTGCTCGTGGAATCCGTCTCCGCGCGCGACGAGGGCTGGGTAGGCGGCAAGACGCCGCGAGGACACATGGTCAATTTCCCGGGAAACGCCGATCTCATCGGCAAATTCGTCCGGGTGGAAATACGCTCCGCCGGCCGCAACACGCTGCGCGGAAGACAGATCACGGAGGTTTGAACATGGACGCTGTTTTTCAGAAGACGAGAGAGCTCGGCCAGGCGCTGATCGAAAGCGAAGCCTATCAGCAGATGAAGGCCGCGGAAGACAAAGCCGCCCGCAACCAGGAGGCCGCGGATACAATGAACCACTACCTGGAGCTGCGCGGCCAGATCCAGGAGATCCTTTCCCGGGAAAACCCGGATTCGGCCGTACTCAAGCGGCTCTCTGACGAGATGGACGCGACGCAGGAAAAGCTCAACATGATCGACGATATCGCCGCCATGACGCAGGCGCGCGCCGCTTTCTCAGAGCTCATCAACCAGGTCAACCAGGTCTTGCAGTTCATCGTCACAGGCCAGGTGCCCGGCGAGAGCGAGTGTTCCGGCAGCTGCGCGTCGTGCGGCGGTTCCTGCGGCGTGCCGAATTAAGGGTTTTGGATACGAAAGCGGGTGATGGCGATGGCGGTCTCGCCGATGATGCAGCAATACCTCCGCATCAAGGAGCAGTATAAGGACGCGATCCTCTTTTTCCGGCTGGGAGACTTCTACGAGATGTTCTTTGAGGACGCCATCCTCGTCTCCCGGGAGCTGGAATTGACGCTGACAGGAAAAGACTGCGGTCTGTCTGAGCGCGCGCCGATGTGCGGCGTGCCCTTTCACGCGGTGGACACATATCTCGCGCGGTTGATCGAGAAGGGCTACAAGGTGGCCATCTGCGAGCAGATGAGCGATCCCGCCACCACCAAGGGGCTGGTCGAGCGCGAGGTCATCCGCGTGGTCACGCCCGGCACGGTCATCGAAACGAGCATGCTCGAAGACACGCGCGCGAGCTATCTTCTGTGCGTCTGCGCGCGGCAAAAGCGCGCGGGCGTGGCCTTTGCCGACGTTTCCACGGGAGAATTCCGCTATTTTTCGCTCAGTGATATGCGTCTTTCGCTGGCCGACGAACTGGCGCGCATCGAGCCGCGCGAGATCATCGTCAACGACAGGGCGGCGCTGGCCGCCTGCGCGCCGGAACGCGCCGAGCGCGCCGGGACGCCGGATGAGGCGAGCTTTGAATACGCGCGCGCCGCAAAATGCCTGAGCGCGCACTTCGGAAAAAGCATTGCCGACCTTGGTCTGAACGACGAGCGGTTGTGCGTCTGCGCGGCGGGCGCGCTGCTTGCCTACTTGACGGAGACGCAAAAAAACGCGCTTTCGCACATCATCGAGCTGCGTCCCTACGAGCGAACGCGCTTTATGGCGCTCGACCGTGCGGCGCTGCAGAGCCTGGAACTGACGCAGACGGCGCACGGACGCGGCAAGCGCGGCTCCCTGCTCGGTATCCTCGATCGCACGCAGACGGCGATGGGCGGGCGGCTTCTGCGCGACTGGATCGAGCGCCCGCTCAGTGACGCGGGGGAGATCGAAGCGCGTCTGGACGCCGTGGAGTGCTTCACAAAGCGTCTTTTCGAGGCCAACGCGCTGCGCGAGGCACTCAGCGGCGTTTACGACGTCGAACGCCTGTTGAGCCGCATCGCCTATGACGCGCTCAACGCCCGCGATTGCATCGCCCTGCGCACGACCTTGCAGGTGGTGCCGTTGATCCGGAAGGATGCCGCCGCCTGCGATGCGGCGCTCATCCAGCGCTGCGCGCAAACGCTCGACCCGATGGATGACGTATGCACGCTGCTTTCCCGCGCCATCGACGACAACGCGCCTCTTACCGTGCGCGAAGGCGGCATGATCCGCGACGGCTACAACGCGGAGCTGGACGAGCTGCGCGACATCTCCCACAATGGCAAGACCTATCTGGCCGAATTGGAGCAGCGCGAACGGGAAGCCACGGGCATCAAGAACCTGAAGATCGGCTACAATCGCGTCTTTGGCTATTACATAGAAGTCACGCGCTCTTTTTACGATCTCGTCCCGTACCGCTATACCCGCAAGCAGACGCTGGCAAACTGCGAGCGCTTCATCACCGAGGAACTGAAGGAGCTGGAACGCAAGATCCTCGGCGCGGAGGAAAACGCCGTACACTTGGAATATCAGCTTTTTTGCGAGATCCGCGAAACGCTGAAAAAGGCCCTGCCGCGCCTGAGCGCCACGGCCGGGGCGCTCAAGACGCTCGACGTTTTGCTCTCTCTTGCGCTTGTGGCGCAGGAAAACGAGTACGTGCGCCCCGCGATCAACGACGAAGGGCGCTATGAGATCGTGGAGGGGCGGCATCCGGTGGTCGAAGAGGGGCTGGGGCGCGCGGTGTTCGTGCCCAACGACACCCATCTCGACGGCGAACACCGCGTGATGATCATCACCGGGCCGAATATGGCGGGCAAGTCCACCTACATGCGCCAGGTGGCGCTGATCACGCTGATGGCGCACATTGGCAGCTTTGTGCCCGCGTCCTCGGCGGACATCGCCCTGACCGACCGCATCTTCACGCGCATTGGCGCTTCCGACGACCTCTATGGCGGCCAGTCCACCTTCATGGTGGAGATGACGGAGATGGCGAATATCCTCAAATTCGCCACGCCTCGCAGCCTGCTCATACTGGACGAAGTGGGGCGGGGGACGTCCACGTTCGACGGGCTCTCCATCGCCTGGGCTGCGGTGGAATACATCGCCCGGAGATCCGGCTCGCGCACGCTGTTCGCCACCCACTACCACGAGCTTTCCGAGCTCGAAGGGCAGCTGGAGGGCGTGGTCAATTATCGCATCACCGCGCGAGAGCAGGGGGAGGACGTCATCTTCCTGCGCAAGATCGTCCCCGGCGGCGCGGATCGCAGCTATGGCGTGGCTGTGGCGAAGCTGGCGGGACTGCCCAAGGGCGTCATTTCCCGGGCAAGGCAGATCATGGCCCGCCTGGAAGTCAACGACGAAGTGCGCGGTTCCATCGGCAAGACCATCCTTGAAGGAGGCAAGGGCACGCAGCGGCAGCTTGGCATCGCCGACATCGGGCCCATCCAGCTCGTCGAGGAGATCGCCAAACTGGACGTGGTGAGCATGACGCCCATCGACGCCCTCAACAAGCTCTTTGAGCTCAACGAAAAGGCGCGCCGCGTATAGCGGCCTTGCGCAAGAGTCTTACCTGTATAAGAACGGAGGTCAGCAATGCCCATTCGCATACTGGACGCGGCGATCGTCGGCCGCATCGCCGCCGGCGAAGTCGTGGAACGCCCCGCTTCTGTGGCGAAAGAACTGATAGAGAATTCGCTGGACGCCGGCGCGACTTCGGTGACGGTGGAGATCCGCGACGGCGGCATCGGCTATCTGCGCGTTACGGATAATGGCTGCGGCATCGAACCGGGGCAGGTGCGCCTCGCTTTCGAAAACCACGCCACCTCCAAGCTCATTCGCGCCGAGCAACTCGACGACATTCGCACGCTGGGCTTTCGAGGCGAGGCGCTGCCCTCCATCGCCTCCGTCGCGCGCGTCGAGATGACCACGCGCGCAAAGGCGCAGGATGTAGGTGCGCGCTTGACCGTTGAGGGCGGGAGGAACATGTCTGTGCGCGAGATCGGATGTCCGGATGGGACGACCGTCATCATGCGCGATCTGTTTTTCAACATCCCCGTGCGCCGTGCCTTCCTGAAAAAGTCGCAATACGAGGGCGCGCTGGTCAGCGATACCGTGGCGCGGATGATCCTTGGCAATCCGAATATATCCTTCCGCTTCATCAACAACAATCGCACCGTTTACCACAGCTTTGGCGATGGCGACCTGCGGCACGCGGTCTTTGCCGTTTACGGCCGGGAGACGGCTGAAAATATGCTTGAAGTGGATCGCAGCGAAGGCGGCATGCGCATAAAAGGTCTGGTCGGCATAGGGGAACAGGCAAAGTCCTCGCGCGCGCACGAGGCGTTTTTCATCAATGGCCGTTCCGTGCGCTGCCCGCTGCTCTCGCAGGCGCTGGAAAGCGTCTGCCGCGAGCGCGTCACCATCGGCTTGTATCCGATGTGCGCCCTGCACCTCACGCTCGCGCCCGCAAGCGTGGATGTCAACGTGCATCCCAACAAATTGGAAGTCCGCTTCCGCGACGAGGCGGCTACGAAGCTGGCTGTGGAGACCATGCTCCGCGACGCGCTGCAGGGCGGCGCCATGCTGCGTCTGGACGCGGAGCCGCCCGCCACAGTGAACCCCGTGCGCAGCGTTGTGCGGCTTCCTCTCCCGTCGCAAAGCGCTGTACAGCAAGAGACTGAAGTCACAAACAAAGAGACTGAAGTTTGCAAAAAACAGCCTAAAGTCTTAAATAAAGAAACTGACGTCTCTTTTTCTCTGCAGGGCACGAGCGCTGGATCGACGCTCGACGCGCTCGTTTCCGCGGAGCGTCAACGTTTGGGACTTGGCGAAAACGCTGCGCTGCGCGAGACGCCATTTTCGCCGCCCCCGGCGGCGCCAGCGCCTGCGCAGGAGCCCTTCGCCGCGTCCGCGCCTGCGGAGGCGCAGGCGCCCGTGCAGACGCAGATCCCCCTTGAGCGTCCGCCGTACAGAGTGATCGGCGTACTGTTCAAGACTTACATACTCCTGGAATGTGAGGATTCCTTCCTGCTCATTGACCAACATGCGGCGCACGAACGCCTCCGCTACGACGCGCTGGTGAAGGCTGTGGAGGATGGCGTCGCCTCCCAGCGCCTGCTCACCCCGCAGATCGTGCGCGTCACGGCGCGGGAAATGGCCCTCGTCGAGGAGCATATGGACGCGCTCACCGCCGCCGGCTACGATCTTTCGCCCATCGGCGAGCGCGACTTGCAGATACGCGCCGTCCCGCACATACTTGGCCGCGCCGACACCCAGCCGCGCTTCATGGACGTGATCGACGCGCTCTCCGGCCTTGGTTCCGCCGCGCTGGAAGCGCGCAGGGATGAGATCCTGCAAAGAGCCTGCAAGGGCGCGGTCAAAGCGGGAGATCCGCTGACGGATTCGGAGATCGAGGCCCTGCTCGCGCAGATGGAAGCCTCCGGCGCGCCGCCGACCTGTCCGCACGGCCGACCGGTCATCAAGACATTCTCCCGACGCGAGATCGAGCGCATGTTTAGGCGCATCCAGTAAGGGGGAAACGCCTTGGCTAAGCCGGAACTGCTCATCATCGCCGGGCCGACGGCCTCGGGCAAGACCGCCGTGGCGGTAGAGCTCGCCCTGCGCCTCGACGCGGAGGTCGTTTCCGCGGACTCCATGCAGGTCTATCGGGATATGGATATCCTCACAGCCATGCCCACGCCCGAAGAGATGCGCGGCGTCCCTCACCACATGCTCGGCGTTTTTCCGCCGGACCAGAAGTGCAGCGCCGCCGCGTACCGGGAACTGGCGCTTGGCCGCATCCAGGACATACTCGCTCGGGGGAAGCGGCCGATCGTCTGCGGGGGAACGGGGTTGTACATCAACGCGCTGACGCGGCCGCTGAGCTTCGCGGCGCAGGGCGACGACGCCATCCGCGCCGAATTGACGCGCATCGCCGAGGCGGAGGGAGGGCGCGAACGGCTGCACGATCAATTGAAGGCCGTCGATCCCGCCGCCGCCGCGCGTCTGCATCCCAACGACGTGCGCCGCGTGGTGCGCGCGCTGGAGATCTACCGCATCACCGGCCGCACGCAGAGCGAACAGGCCGCGCTGGACGCCCAACGCGGCGACGGGCCGTTTTCCGAGCGCGTCTACGCGCTGGATTGGCCGCGCGAGGCGCTTTACGCGCGCATCGACCGCCGGGTGGATGAAATGCTGCAAAGCGGGCTGGTCGATGAAGTGCGCCGGCTGATGAAAAATGAGGCGGTGTTCTCCACCGCCGCCCAAGCCATCGGCTACAAGGAGATCGCCGCGGCCCTGCGCGGGGAATGTGCGCTGGCCGAGGCCGTGGAGACGCTCAAACGGGCGACGCGCAATTACGCCAAGCGGCAGCTGACGTGGTTCCGCCGCGACGCGCGCGTGCGTTGGGTCGCGGCACAAGGACTTTCGGCGGCGGAGATCGCCGAAAAGATCATTACAGACATCGAGGTCAGACCATGACGAACATTCAGATCCCAGAGATCCCTGCATCCGTATCGGAGCTCGTCCGACAGGCCGAGTCCGACTGTGAAAAGGCGTTTGCGCGCGTCGAAGACATCGAGCGCGTCAACACGCGCCGCGTTATCCGCGCCTTCCAGGAATACCGTGTGGCGGGCCGCCATTTCGCGCCCACCACCGGTTATGGCTATGACGACATTGGCCGGGACACGCTTTCCAAACTCTTTGCCTTCGTCTTTGAGACGGAAGACGCCCTCGTGCGGCCGCAGATCGCTTCCGGCACGCACGCGCTGGCGCTCTGTCTTTACGGCGTCCTGCGCCCCGGCGACGAGATGCTCGCCGCCGCCGGCAAGCCCTACGACACGCTGGAAGAGGTCATCGGCATCGCCGGTGAAGCGGGAAACGGCTCGCTGCGCGACTTTGGCGTCGGCTATCGTGAAGTCGCCCTGCGCGAAGACGGGGATATAGACATCGACGGCGTGCTCGAAAACCTCGCGCCCTCGGTCAAACTGGTGCTCATCCAGCGTTCGCGCGGCTACGACTGGCGGCCGTCCCTCTCGGTAGAGCAGATCGACGCGGCCATTAAAGCCATCCACCGCCTCCGACCGGACGTGTGCGTGATGGTGGACAACTGCTACGGCGAATTTACCGACGCGCGCGAACCACGCGCCGACCTGCTGGCGGGTTCGCTGATCAAAAATCCCGGCGGCGGCCTGGCCCCGACCGGCGGCTATGTCGCCGGCAAACGCGAATACGTGGAAAAGGTCGCCTGCCGGCTGACCTCGCCCGGCATCGGCGCGGAAGTCGGCTCGTATGCGGGGAGCTATCAACCTTTCTATCAGGGGCTGTTTTTGGCGCCGCACACCGTGGCGCAGGCGGTGAAGAGCGCCATACTCGCCGCGCGCGCTTTCGAGCTGCTGGGCTTTGCCGTCAATCCCGCCTGGGACGCGCCGCGCAACGACATCATCGAGGCCATCCGTTTTGATGACGCGGAAAAACTGATCGCCTTCTGTCAGGCGATCCAAATGTGCTCCCCGGTGGACGCAGAGGCCGTTCCCGAGCCTTGGGACATGCCTGGCTATCAGGACCCCGTCATCATGGCGGCGGGCACGTTCGTCTCGGGCGCTTCGATCGAGTTGAGCGCCGACGCCCCTATCCGCGCGCCGTATATCGGCTATCTGCAGGGCGCCCTGACCTATGCGCACGGGCGGCTTGGCATCGAAGGCGCTATCGCGCGCCTTGTGGAAAAGGGCTTGGTGACGCTGTAAGGTCGCGTGTTGGCAAATAAGCGGCAAAAGGCGCGCCCGCCCCGAGCTTGGCTTTTCAGGGTGGGCGCGCCGCGATGGTATGTTTGCGGCGCAAAGCGCTGCTGCGGCGCGGTCAGAAGCGCCGGATCAACGCCACGAGCCTGCCGCGCACATTGGCGCGATCGACGATGATGGGGGACATGGTGTGGTTCTCCGGCTGCAGGCGCACATGCCCGTCCTCGTAGAAGATGCGTTTGAGCGTCGCTTCATCTTCGATGAGCGCCACGACGATGTCGCCATTCTCCGCCTGATCCTGGCTGTGTACCACGACGATGTCGCCGTCGAGTATTCCGGCCTCGATCATGCTATCGCCCTGTACGCGCAGGGCGAACAGCTCGTTTTCCTCACCGCCGAGATCGTGAGGGATGAGCAGATAATCCTCGATGTTTTCCAGCGCCAGAACGGGCTGGCCCGCCGTCACTTTGCCCACCAGGGGCACGCTGCGGCCGCGGGAAAAGTTGCTGTCTGTCAACTCCATGGCCCGGGGCTTGGTGGCGTCGCGGCGGATGAGGCCCTTTTTCTCCAGCTGCGTCAGGTGCATGTGCACAGACGAGGTCGATCGCAGCCCCACAGCGGCGCAGATCTCCCGCACCGAGGGGGGGTATCCCTTCGTCTCGATCTCGCTGCGGATAAAATCCAGTATCTTTTGCTGTTTATCCCCGGCAGTACGCATGGCGGGCGACACCTCCGCATTGTCTCTGTCCATATTATACCACAAACGCCCGCAATTGCAAACATTTGTTCGCCAATATTCACGGAGAACTGCAAAATTTACAAATTCTCAATTCATAGCGCACCAAACCATTCGAAGGCAGAGAAAGCCTTGCGCCAGCGCGCGGTCTGCGCTATAATAGGGAAGGAGGCGTTAAAACCATGGCGAAGTATTGCGTGCTGGAGGACGACAAGCTCTGCACAAATTGCGGACGCTGCAATATGTGCGATCTCGACCCGGAAAAGGTCTGCGACAACTGCATGCGCTGTTTGAACCGCAGCACAGCGGACTATGCCGAGATCAAGATCGACGCGGTGTACATGAGCGAGGAAGTCCCGAAAGAAGACGAGGATCCGCTGTAATGTCTCAGGGGATAGCCCTTAAAATCTATGCGTAAAAGGCAGCTTTTGCGAAAAGATATTATGCGCTGAACAGGTATTCGAGAAAAAACGCGCTTCTGGAGCGCGTTTCACCACCAATCCTGTTTTCAAGGAGCATCCATGGCCAAAGAGCTTTCCTATTCTCAGCAGCGCGCGCAGGATGTCACGTTGCTGACGCGCGAAGTTCTGCGCGACCTTCCCTCGGTCTGCGCGGATTTTCTCCGCGCCATCGAGCCGACGACGCAGCCTTTGACGCGCTACGCCTACGCCTGCGACCTCAAACTGTTTTTCGCCTACCTGCAAAATGAAGTGCCGCGCTTTGCCGCGAAGACGCCCTCCGACTGGACGTGCGCGGAGCTTGGCAGCGTCACCGCGCGAGACGTCAGCATGTACCTTGAATACCTCTCCCTCTATTACAAGGCCGACGAAGCCGTCACCAACGCGGAACTCGGAAAAATGCGCAAGCTCTCGTCGCTGCGCAGCTTTTATCACTACTTATTTAAAAATTCGTTAATTAACGCAGATATAACTTTGCTCGTGGATATGCCCAAGCGACACGAGAAGCCCATCGTCCGCCTGGAAGTGGACGAAGTCGCGCGCCTGCTCGATCTTGTGGAGAGCGGCGAACAGCAGACCCAGCATCAAAAACGCTACAACGACCACACGCGCCTGCGCGATCTGGCCATCCTCACGCTCTTTTTGGGCACGGGCATCCGCGTCAGCGAACTGGTCGGCATCGACATCGACGACCTTGACTTTGAGGTCGGCGGCTTTATGGTCACGCGCAAGGGCGGCGGGCAGGCCATCCTCTACTTCCCGGACGAGGTGGCAAATGTATTGAAGGACTATCTGCGCGTTCGCCGCGCGATGACGCCGCTGCCCGGGCATGAAAACGCGCTTTTTCTCTCCCTGCAAAATAAGCGCATCTCCGTGCGCGCGGTGCAGGTGATGGTCAAAAAGTACGCGACGCAGGCCGCGCCGCTGAAGAAGCACCTCAGCCCTCACAAGCTGCGTTCCACTTTCGGCACCAACCTCTATCGGGAGACCGGCGACATCTACCTCGTCGCCGACGTGCTGGGCCATTCGGACGTCAACACCACGCGCCGCCACTACGCGGCCATGGCCGACGAGCGCCGCCGCATGGCCGCGCGCAAGGTCAAGCTGCGCGAGGATGACGCGCCGAAACCGGCGCGGGACGCAAGCATGGAAAAGAAAGAATGACAAAAAACAGGCCGCCGCGAGACGGTCTGTTTTTCTGTGCGTCCATGCGTGAAAACGCGCCGCGCATCGCTTTCAAAGCCTGTGCCCCCGCCTTGCGCGGCTCGCGGGCGTGGGCGTTTCATCTGGGAAGGCCGGCGACGCCGCCTTGCTTGCCGCGGCTCGCAGGGACCCCCTTGGGCCCGTCGCGCTCCCCTATCGCTCCTCCACGTTCGCGTGCTGGCGGATCTCGCCGCGCGCCAGCTCGTCACAGCGGTTGTTGCCGGGATCGTCGGCATGGCCGCGCACTTTGACCCATTCCACGGCGTGCGTGGCGGAGAGCTCCAACAGTTCCTGCCAAAGATCCTGGTTCTCCACCGGCTTTTTCGCGGCGGTCAGCCAGTTGCGTTTTTGCCAGTTTTCCAGCCATTTCTTTTCGAAAGCGTTGACAAGATAGGTGCTGTCGGAATAAAGGCGCACGGCGCAAGGCTCCTTTAGGGCGCGCAAAGCGCGAATGGCCGCCATCAGCTCCATGCGGTTGTTGGTGGTGTGCGCCTCATAGCCCGAAAGCTCGGCGCGCTTGTCCTTATACGTCAGTATGGCCGCCCAACCGCCCGGCCCGGGATTGCCGGAACATGCGCCGTCGGTGTATATCTCTACTTGTTTCAATGCGTTTCCTCCGCCTGCGCGAACGCCGCCGCAATCGCCCGCGCGTTTTCCTGCTGCGCTGTAAAATATCCCTCCGCGCCCATGTCGGCGCGCAACGTGGAGAGCACATCGAGCTTGGCGACGATATAGCCTGCGCCCATAAGCGCCTCCGTCAGCGAAGGCGGCGCCTGCCTTTCCACCAAGACTACGCGCGCGTCCATATCGGCGAGCTGCGCGAGACAGTCGTCCACTTCGTTTTCATAGAGCGGCTGGCCGCTCTCGCGGTCGTACTGGCCGGCGATTTCGATCCCCAGCTCCTGAGCGGTATACACCAGCGCTTCGTTCATCAGGATGGCGCGCGCGCCCTCGGCGTTGGCGGCAATGGAACGCATCTGCTCTCCCAAGGCCATGAGGCGCTCGTCCGCGGCATCCATGTTGGCAAAGAGTTGCTCCGCATACTCTGGATAGAGCTGCGCCAGCGCCAGCGCCGCGCCCTCGACGATGTATCGCGCGCCGTCTGTGGCCATGTACAGGTGTGGGTTCGCGCCGTCGAGGTGGCTGTTTTCCTCGTCGTCTGCCGCTTCGTCGTCCTGGTTGTACAGTTCCGTGTTGTACAGCGTCAGCGCCACCACGGGGCCGGCCGCGCCCAGCGATTGCAGCGTGCTTTCAAAGCTCTCCAATCCACGCCCGCCGGCGATGATGATATCGGCGCTCGCAAGCGTGTAAAGATCCCAATCCGACAGCGCGTAATCGCGCAAGCAGCCATCCTGCGGCTGCACAAGGCAGGAAAGCTGCAAGCCGTCGATCCCATCGGTCAAAAGCGCCGTCAGCGCGTAAAAAGGAGGAAACGTAGCGCAGACCTGCCCGCGCTCTTCCACCGCCCCTTCCTTGATGAGGGGCGCACAGGAAGAGAGCGCCATGGCCATCAGCGCCAGGAGAAGAAAAAAGACAAAAAACCTCCGCATCGCGTCCTCCGCAAAGATCATATGCCGGCAAAGGGGCTGATAGACGGCCCTCCGGCTTCCCGGCCATTATAGCACATCCGCGAAAGGACTGCAAGCCGTCTTCGCCGCGCGCCTCGCCGCTGTTTTTACCATTTTCCAACTTGACATTGCCGGCTCGGTATGGTATGGTGAAAGCACCGACCGAAAACTGTGTGGATTTTTCCAGTCGCAAGGACTCTTTTCGCCACGCGATCATGCAAATGATGGCGTGGTTTTTTTGCGGCCCGCGACGGACAGGAGGTTGCGATGGACGACCGCTTCATGAAGGAGAGGCCCGTATTCCCGCTGCTGATCTCCATGGCGCTGCCGATGGTGATCTCCATGCTGGTCAACTCGCTCTACAACATCGTCGACAGCTACTTCGTCGCCCGCATCAGCGAGGATGCGTTCGCGGCGCTCTCGCTGGTGTTTCCCATCCAGAACCTCATCAACGCCGTGACCATCGGCTTCGGCATCGGCGTCAACGCCGTGATTGCCTATCATCTGGGCGCAAATGAGCTGGAGCGCGCTGATCGCGCCGCTTCGCAGGGGCTGACGCTCTCGCTCGTGCACGGCCTGGTTTTGGCGGCGGGCTGCATCTTCTTCATGCCGCGCTTTTTGCCGTTGTTCAGCGATTCGGCGGCTGTTGTCGACCTGGGCGTGCGCTACGCGACGGTGGCTTTTGCTTTCGCGCCGGTCATCTCCTTTGGCATGTTCTACGAAAAGCTCTTTCAGGCCGTGGGCAGCATGCGGCTGACGATGATCGCCATGCTCTGCGGCTGCGTGGCCAACATCATCCTCGACCCGATGATGATCTACGGCGTCGGCCCCTTCCCGGAGATGGGCATCGAAGGCGCGGCGCTGGCCACGGGCATCGGCCAGACGCTTTCGCTCGTCATCTACCTCGTCGCCTACAAAAAGCGTCCGCTGCGCGTGCGCGTGCGCCGCAAGTTTCTCCGCCCCGAAGGGAAGATGGCGCGCCGGCTGTATGCCGTGGGCGTGCCGGCGGCGCTCAACCTCGCCCTGCCCTCCATCCTCATCTCGGCGCTGAACGGCATCCTCGCGGCCTTTGGGCAGGCGTACATACTGGCGCTGGGCGTGTACTATAAACTCCAGACCTTCCTCTACCTCACCGCCAACGGCATCGTGCAGGGCATGCGGCCTTTGATCGGCTACAACTACGGCGCGGGCGAACACGCGCGCGTCAAGCGCATCTACGACCTTGTACTTCTGATGAGCGCCTGCATCATGGTCGTGGGCACGGCGCTGTTCCTCGCCGCCCCGAAATGGCTGATGGGGCTGTTCGCCGAAGACCCGGCGACCATCGAAGCGGGCGCAACGGCATTGCGCATCATCAGCGCCGGCTTCATCGTCTCGGCGGTGTCGGTCACCTCCTCGGGCGCGCTCGAGGGGCTGGGTATGGGCACGCCCTCGCTCATCATCTCCCTGTTCCGCTACACGGTGGTCATCATCCCCGTGGCCTTTATCCTCAGCCGCTTCTTCGGCGTCTACGGCGTGTGGAACGCCTTCTGGATCTCGGAGGTCGTGGCCGCCATCATATCCGTGATCGTCTACCGCCGCTGCGTGACGGCAAAGGCGCAGTAAAACCGAAAGCCCCTTTCGACTCCATGCCGAAAGGGGCTTTTTGTATGGGCTCACAGCGCCGCCTTGACGCGGAACTCCGGCGGTTTCCAGCGCCCGCGCAGATAGCGGACGAGGTAGAGAACGCCGCGCACGGTGTTTTCCGCCACCATGCACGTCCACACGGCGTTGAGGCCCTGATGGAAAACGTTGAGTACCAGCACCGTGCCGAGGATGCGCACCATCCACATGGTGGCCGTGGTGATGACGAAGGGGATCATCGTGTCCCCCGCGCCCTGCAACATGCCCTCCACGCCGATGGCGATGCCGAAGATGGGCTCGGAGAGCGCCACGAGGCGCAAGATGGCCGTGCCCTGCGTTACCACCCGCGCGTCGGGCGAAAAGATGCCCATCACCTGCGGGGCGAAGAG
>DVGE01000177.1 GCA_018712885.1 Candidatus Pullichristensenella stercoripullorum
CCCTTGGGGCAGTTGAGGCCCGTGCCCACGGCCGTGCCGCCCAGCGCCAGCTCCTTGAGGCCCGGCAGCGCCGCTTCGAGCATCTTGCGGGTCTTTTCCAGCATGTTGCGCCAGCCGCTGATCTCCTGGGAAAACTTGATGGGCGTGGCGTCCTGCAGATGGGTGCGGCCGCTCTTGACCACATCGTCGTTTTCCTTTTCCAGGCGGCGGAAGGTTGCGGTAAGCTTGTCCATGGCCGGGAAGAGCTGGTCCTCGATGCCCAGCACCGCGGCGATGTGCATGGCCGTGGGGAAGGTATCGTTGGAGGACTGGGACATGTTGATATCGTCGTTGGGGTGGAGCAGCTTTTCGCCGGCGATCTCATTGCCGCGGTTGGCGATGACTTCATTGGCGTTCATGTTGGACTGCGTGCCGCTGCCCGTCTGCCACACGACCAGGGGGAAGTGGTCGTTGAGCTTGCCGGCGATCACTTCGTCGCAGGCGGCGCAGATGGCCTTGACGCGCTTGTCGTCCATGCGCTCGGGCTTGACCTTGTGATTGGCGAGGGCGGCGGCCTTTTTGAGGATGCCGAAGGCGTGCGTGATCTCGCGGGGCATGACCTCGGTGCCGATCCTGAAGTTCTCGTGGCTGCGCTGCGTCTGCGCGGCCCAGTAGCGGTCGGCGGGCACCTTCATCTCGCCCATCGAGTCGCGTTCGATGCGGTATTCCATGCTCGTGCTCCTTCCGTCGGGTCGAAATTGTGCTTGTCAGAAAAACGCGGAAAGACCGGCGGGGCCAAAGGGCTCCGCCGATCGCGCGCTGTTCGCTTTAGATGGTGAGCGTGTTGATGACGTTCTTCAGGGCGTTGGCGCTGGCGTGCAGCTTCTCCATCTCAGCGTCGGTCAGGCGCGGGAGGATGCGGCCGCGGATCTCGCCGTCGGCGATGAGCACGGGCAGGCTCAGGCAGACGTCGTCGATGCCATACTCGCCGTTGAGCATCGTGGAGACGGCGGCCACGGCGTTGACGGAACCGAACAGGCAGTCGCAGATGCCGCACACCGACATGGCGATGGCATAGTAGGTCGCGCCCTTGCGCTTGATGATCTTGGCGCCGGAAGCGCGCATGTAGTTTTCGATCTCGTCATAGTCGAGGTCGGTGAGGATGCCGGTGCGCAGCTTGATGAGGTCCTTGTACTCAAGCAGCTTGATGGTGCTGACCTGGGCGATGGACCAGGGGATGAACGAGGTCTCGCCATGCTCGCCGAACACGTAGGCGTGGACGTTCTTTTCGCTGACGTTCAGGTACTCGGCAAGGCGGGCGCGCAGGCGGGCGGTGTCCAGCAGCGTGCCGGAGCCGATGATGCGCTCATGCGGGATGTTGGAGACCTTGTGGAACACGTAGGTGAGGATGTCCACCGGGTTGGAGACGATGATATAGGTGGCGTCCGGGCAGTACTTGGTGATCTGCGGGGCGATCTCCTTGATGACGTTGACGTTGGTCTGGGCAAGGTCCATGCGGGTCTGGCCCGGCTTGCGCGGGATGCCCGAGGTGATGATGACGACGTCCGAGCCGGCGGCGCTCTCGTAGGTGCCGGCGTAGACGGACACGGGCTGCGCGGTCAGCGGCGCGCCCTGGCGGATGTCCATGGCCTCGCCGAGCGCCTTTTCCTGGTTGATGTCGACGATAACGACCTCGTCCGCCGTGTGCTGGACAGACATCATGAAAGCGATGGTGGAGCCGACGTTGCCCGCTCCGATAACGGTGATCTTGGTCTTCATAGCAGCTTTCCTTTCTCTGAGCGCGTAGCCCTGTCGAATGTGTTTGTTCCCGCTATTTATCATAGTAGGAAACCGCCGTTTCGGGAAGATGGCGATCCGGCATGCGGGCATGCCTATATGTATATTATATTTCAAACTTTCATTTGCGGTCAAGGGGAAAATCCGTAAATATAACAGGGGATTTTTCGCTGTTTGGGCGCAAAGCCGCCCCGGGCGGCCTGTGGTATATAATTTTTCCGCATTTGGGCATATGAAGATGTATATGGTGCATCTATATTTTAACTTAACGTTAGTCTTTACTAATATTTACGCACCGCCGGAAAAATGGTATGATATATCCAGACGAGGGAGGCGGGAGCATGTGCGGGCGCTATTTTCTGGAAAAGGACATTTCCGACGCGGCGCTGCTGCATATTCTGGAAACGCTGGAAGCGCGCGGGGAGGACGTCAAATTGCGCGGCGACATTTTCCCCGGCGACCGCGCGCCGGCGCTGGCGGGCGGGCGCATGCTCGCCATGCGCTGGGGGTTCGCGCCTCCCGGCGGCGGGCGGCTGATCATCAACGCCCGCGGCGAGACGGCGGAGGAAAAGCCCCTGTTTCGCGGCGCGGGGCGCTGTCTGCTGCCGGCCAGCGGCTACTACGAGTGGAGCGGCAAAGAGGCAGGCCATGCGCGCTGCGCCTTCACCCGGCCGGGCGGGGCGGTGTACATGGCCGGGCTCTGGCGGCGCGCGACGGACGGGGAGAAGCGCTTCGTCATCCTCACGCGCGAGGCCACGGCGGAGGCGGCGCGCGTGCATCCGCGCATGCCGGTGCTGTTCGCGGGCGAGCTGCGCCGCGCCTGGCTGGATGAGCAAAACCCCCTGCCGGAGCTGTTGCGCGCGGCGACGGCGGACGTCGCCATCATAGAAGGCGAACCTTGACCCCGGGGCGCGCGCATGATACAATATTGGCGACCCATACAAAAGGCGGAGGTGCTTTATGAGCGAAGGCGTGAAGCTCATTTTGACGGAGATACGCTCCCTGAAGTCCGCCATGGAAGCGCGGCTGGACGCGGTGGACAAAAAACTCGGGCAGGTGGAAACGCGCGTGAACGCGCTGGAAGCGCGCGCGCAGCGGCCGGAAGAGCGCCCCACACAGCAGGCGGCGCTGGAAGCGCGCCTTGAACAGCTCGACGCCCAGTTGACGCTGCTGGACGGGCGGCTCGCGCAGGCCGGCGAACAGCTGGAGGCGCTCGGCGACCGGCTCAAACGGCTGGAGGCGGCCATGCTGACGGCGAACGGGCGCCTGACCGAACTGGGCGGGGAGGCGGCAAAGCGCGGCGAACAGCTCGAGGCCGCCGGCACGGATGTAGGGCGCGCGAATGAGGCGTTGCGGGCCATTAGCGCCTCGGTCGAACAGCTCGACGGGCAGTTGCGCGGCGTGGACGAACGCTTCGCGGCGCTGGAGGGACGTCTGGACGCGCTGGACGCGGCCATGGGCGAGGCGCGCGGGACGGCGCGGGAAACGCTCGCGGCGGCGCAAAAGCTCGACGCGGCCATGACCGGCGCGCGCGAGCGGCTGGAGAGCGCCGAGGCCGCCACCATCACCAACTGCTACGAGATCGCGCAGATGAAGCGGCGGCTGTAGAGCGCTTTTCGGAATGTCGACAAGGCCGGCAGACCGCCATGGCGTTGCGAAAGCGCCGGGAACGCTCCCCGCTGGGGGATGCCGTTCCCGGCGCTTTTCGTCGCTCACAGCGTTACGCCGTACAGTTCCGCGTAGGCGGCCGCCGCCGCGCGGCGCGTTTCCGCCGCGTCCTCGCCGCGAATGGCGGCGACCTCTTTGAGCATGGCTTCGAGGGTGGGGCGCAGCTCCTTGACGGCCGCCTCGCGCTCAAAGGCCCAGGAAACGGCGCTGAGGCCGTCGGTCTCAACGAGGATGCGGCCTTTGGGTGCGCGGCGGGCCACTTCGCGCACGGCGGGATCGTTGAACACGCCCGGGCCGATGGTGAAATAGCTGTCCATGTCGAGGTAGCGTTCGAGGTGTTCCATGCAGGAATACCAGTGCACCACGCAGGGGACGCGGCGCTCGGATACGAGGCGGGCGATCTCCTCCTCGCAGCCCTTGGTGTGCAGAAGCACGCGCTTGCCCATCTCGCGGGCGATGTCGAGCTGGCGGATGAAGGCGGCGCGCTGGTCGGCGGCGGGCACGTCGCACCAGACGCTGTCCAGGCCGATCTCGCCGATGACGCGGCACTTGGCCAGCCACGGCTCCATCTCCCGCACGGAAAAGCGCGCCGTTTTCCACGGGTGCAGGCCGTAGTGGGCGGTGAAGAGCGGCTCCTTTAAGCAGAGGGTCTCCACGGCGCGGGCGTTTTCCGGGTCTGTGCCGCACAGGGCGGTGTGTACGCGCTGCGCGTGGCGCGCGGCGGTCTCGGCTTCGTCGCCGATATGGGCGTGGGCGTCGCAAATGGGGCTGCTTTCCGCATTTTTCAGGGACGAAAAACCACTTTCAACGGTATTTACGCCTTGATGCACCGATGTATCTCCCCTTTGAGCGCGCCCTGGTCGTAGAGCCACTGGCGCGTCTTGCCCTCCATGCGCACGTCCACCTCGCGGACGATCTTCGCGGGGCTGCCGCGCAGCACGAGTATGCGGTCGGACAGGTAGAGGGCTTCGTCGATATCGTGGGTGACGAGCAACGCCGTGCGGCCGAGTTCCGCGCGCATGGAGAGCAGCCAGTCCTGCATATCTCCGCGCGAGATGACGTCCAGAGCGCCAAACGGCTCGTCGAGGAGCAGTATCTCCGCGCTGCACAGCGCTGTGCGCAAAAAGGCGGCGCGCTGGCGCATGCCGCCGGAGAGGTCGCCGGGGTAGGCGTTCTCGTAGCCGGCGAGGCCGAAGGCGGCCATGTGCGTGAGCGCCTCTTCGCGGGCGGCCTTTTCCGTGCCGTGGATCTTGCCGTAGAGACAGACGTTTTGCAAAATGGTCTTCCAGGGAAAGAGCAGGTCGTTCTGCGGCATGTAGGCAAAGCGCCCGTTGCCCGCGCCTTCCACGCGCGCGCCATCCACCAGCACCTCGCCCGCGGCGGGGCGCAAAAGCCCCGCCAGCAGGTTCAGCACCGTGGATTTTCCGCAGCCCGAGGGCCCGAGGATGCTGACGAACTCCCCCGCCTGCACGGAAAAAGAGAGGTCGTCGAGCACTTTCTTCGGCCCATAGGCGAACGACAGGCCGCGAACTTCCAGTTTCATGGGCGATCAGGCCTCCGGCAAGAATTCATTGGTGTAGCAATCGGACGCGGCGATGGGCTCGTCGATGACCTCGTAATCAACGAGGAACTGGGTGTAGCGGTCCCACACCTCGTCGTTCATCTCGCCCCAGCGGTCGACGCCCTCCATGTACTTGTCGGCGAGGTAGTTCTGCGAGCGGTAGAGCAGCTCCATGTCGTAATCCGGCACATAGGAGCCGAGGATCTCCGCGCACTCATCGGGGTTCTCGATGGCGTAGACGTAGCCGCGCGAGGTGGCGGCGAGGAACTTGCGCACCATCTCCGGGCGGTTCTCGATCACGTCCGTGCTGGTGATGAGCAGGGGGGTGTAGTAGTCGAGGCGCTCGTCGAGGTCGCGCACGGGCATGTAGTTGATCTCAAAGCCCGCCAGCTCGCACTTGATGTTGTCCCATGCCTCGTAGAACCACATGATGTCCACGTCGCCCTCCAGCGCCGCGAAGCCGCTGCCGTCGGAGATGACGATGTTGAGGGTGTCAAAGTCCGCGCCGGCCTCAGTCATCACGGCGTTGATGACCGCCGCCTCGCCCGGGCCGCCCCAGCAGGAGTAGGTCTTGCCGCCAAAGTCCGCGGGGGAGGTGATGTCCTTGCCCGCCCAGGTGGCGAAGCCGGAGGTGTTGTGCTGGATGATGGCGGCCACGGCGCGGATGGGCAGCGGGTCCTCGCTGGTGAGCGCCATGGTCACTTCTTCCTGATAGCTGATGCCGAAATCGCCCTTGCCGACGGCGATGAGCGTGGCGGTCGCGCCCTCGGTGGGCTCGATGATCTCCACGTTGAGGCCCTCTTCCTCGTACCAGCCCTTGTAGAGGGCCACGTACATGCCGGTGTGGTTGGTGTTGGGCACGTAGTCGAGAATGACGGTCACGTCCTCAAGCTCTTCCTCCGCGAAGGCCGCGGCGGAGAAGGCCAGCAGGAGCGCCAGCAGGCAGACAAGCAGTTTTTTCATATCCATTCATCCTTTCGCCCTGCGCAGAAACGGCAGGAAGATATACTGACACAAACGGACGATGCCGTTCATGAGCAGACTCAGAACGATGATGACCACCACGCAGGCGAACACCTTGTCGAGCATATAGCTCTCCTTGACGCGCAGCAGGTAGTAGCCCAGCCCCCGCTGCGAGCCGATCCACTCCCCCACCACCGCGCCGCTGATGGAATAGGTGGCGGCCACGCGCAGGCCGGAAAACAGCGGCGGCAGCGCCGCGGGCAGCTTCACCAGCGCGTAGGTCTGGGCGCGGGAAGCGCCGTAGGAACGCACGAGATCGACATAGCCCTTATCCACCTGCGACATGCCGTCGGTGAAGTTGACGGCCACGGGGAAAAAGCACATGAGAACGACGGTGAGGATCTTCGGGGCCATGCCAAAGCCCAGATAGATGATGAGGATGGGCGCGAGGACGATCATCGGCACCGTCTGCGTGACGACGAGGATGGGGTACACGCACCTGCGCACCACAGGGAAGGCGTCCATCACCACGCCGAGCAAAAGGCCGAAGGCGAGGGCGATGACCATGCCCAGCGCCGCCTCGGAAAGCGTCACCAGCGCGTGGGGGAAGAGCGTGCCAAGATCCGCAAACAGGGCCTCGACGACGTCGATGGGGCCGGGCAGCACGTACAGGGGCACGTCGAAGGCCCGCACGCAGACCTCCCACAGCACCAGCAGCGCCGCCACCACCAGCCACGGCAGGGGCTTTTGCCAGTTCTTCGCCCGCATACGCTTTCCTCCCTTTCAACGCTCGGGCGCGAAAAAACGCGCCCGCGGAAATGCCACAGGCGCGTTCCAAAAACGCTTTGAAGCTATTTTCCCTGCGTTGGCATTATCCAAATCAGGTATTGCGGGTCGAAGCTGACGAGCTTCCTCTCAGCCTGCTCCAAAGCAAGCTCCCCGAATATCGAATGTATGATAGCACGAAAACGCGCCGCTGTCAAGTAAAAACTAATCCGGGTAGCGCATGCGCGCTTCGTCGGGACACTCGAACACCTCGGCGCGGTAGCGGCGGGCGTAGTACTTGGCCATGGAAAGATTCATGTCCAGATAGTTGCCGCAATCGCGGGCGCTGGCGCCGGGGATGCCGCCCTCGAAGGCGATGATGAAATCGAGCATGCCGCGCACGAGATCGAACACGTCCCCGGGCTCGAGCCGCCCGGCGAGCAGCAGGTAAAAGCCCGTGCGGCAGCCCATGGGCCCGAAGTAGAGCACGCGGTCTTTCCACGCGGGTTCGTTGCGCAGATAGGTGGCGCCCAGGTGCTCGATGGCGTGCACCTCCGCCGTGCCCATCACCGGCTCGCGGTTGGGCGCGGTCATGCGCAGGTCGAAGGTGGTGACGGCCGCGCCGCCCACCGCGTCCACGCGGGAAACGTAGAGGCCGGGCAAAAGGCGCAGGTGGTCGATCTGGAAACTGGCGATCTTTTCCATAAAGAAACCTCCCATCATTCGTCCGCCTCCCGGGGGCGGATGCGGCCCTCGGGCGTGCGGAAGGGGTCGGCGTTCACGCCCCTGCGGGCGAGGACGAAGCACAAAAGCACGCCCGCCGCGAACGCGGGCAGGCTCCAGAACTGCGAGGTGGTCAGGCCGCGGATGTGGCCGCGGATCTCGTCGCCGCGGAAGAACTCGAGGATGAAGCGGTACACGGCGTAGCTCATGAGGAAAATGCCCGCCGCGCGCGGCACGGGGCGCTCTTTGCGCAGGTAGCGAAGCAGCGCCGCGCAGAGGATGAGGTCGCAGGCGGCTTCGATGAGCTGCACCGGCAAAAGCCGCGCCCCGCCCGCGATATACGGCGAGAGGGGAAAGCAGAAGGGCAGATCGCAGGGCATGCCGTAGCAGCAGCCGGCAAAGAGGCAGCCCACGCGCCCGAAGGCGTGGCCGAGCGCCAGCGGCGGGGCGCAGAGGTCGAGCACCGGCAAAAAGCGCAGGCCGACGATGCGGCAGCCGAGCCACGCGCCCAGTATGCCGCCGAGCAGACCGCCATAAAAGACGATGCCGCCCTGGGCGAGCACATCCAGCAGCCGCCCCTGCCGCGCCGCCTCGACGATGGCGGGCAGGCCGACGGAAAAGAGCAGGTAGAAAACATAGCCGCCCAGCAGGGCCAGCCCGAAGGCGCAGCAGAGCACCACCAGCGCGCACTCCCAGCAGATCTCACGGCGGCGGAAGAGGCGCACAAGGAGGAAAAAGGCGGCGAAAAGGCCTGCGAGCATCCACAGCCCGTAGGTGCCCACGCGCAGGCCAAAGACGGTGATATACGGGTACATATCTGAAGGCGGCCGCCTGACGAGCCGCGCGGCCACGGGCGGCGAAGCGGAGGATGGCGGCGGGCCGGGCGCCGAACGGACGACGCCGGCGCGGGCGGGCCCACCGGAGGCGAAGAAGGCCGCGGGGATGGAGAGCACATCCACGCGGACGCGAAATACATCCTTTGGCGGTACACACAGTATGATAGGGCGGGCGGGGCGGTTTGTCAAGGCGGGAAGCGTCAAAAAGCGCCGCCTGCCCGGGAAAAGCAGGCGGCGCGAGGCGTTGCGCGCCTTAGAACATGTCGATGCCGCTGAGGATCTGGGCAAGGCCGGGCACGTTCTGGCCGAGGGTGCCGACCAGCCGCATGGCGAGGAGGCTGCCTTCGCTGGCGAGCTGCTCGTAGCCCTTCTCGTCGAGCATGAGCAGATCCACGGTCTCGCCCGTCGGGGCGGGCAGGGAGGCGGGGTCTACCGCGGCGTGGGTCATGCTGACGTCGGCGGTGACGGCGTAGTTCACAGCGCTGCCCTCATAGCCCATGGTCGCGCCGAGTGTGAGCACGCCGGCGTTGTCCTCGCTGCCGAGGGCGTTTTCCGTATAATCGCCCTCATAGGTGAAGTAGAAGCTCTGCGCGCCCGAGTAGGGGTCGGAAGCGGCGATCTGCGCGCCGTAGTACTCGTAGCCGTCGGCGTGCTGCGTCTGCACCGTCACTTCCGCGGTCTGCGTCTGGCCGGCGGCGCTGGACTGCATCAGGCCGTAGAATTCGTCGTAGAGGTAATTCACGCCGTCGGCGGGCGAGTAGTAGCCCTCCGCGCTGAAGGACTCGGCGACGTCCTCCGCGGAAGTCAGCTCCATATTCAGGGCGAACGTGGCGCGGTCGGCGCTCTGAGCGTCGTAGCCCATGGGATGGTAGAAAAGCGTCGTTGCCTGCGTCAATTCCCCGGCGTAGCCGGCGGTCATGTCCATCTCAAGGCCGAGGCCGGAAAGGTCGCCGGACGAGGCGGCGGAGACGAAGTTGATGATCCTGGCGCTGACGTCGACCTTGGCGCTTTCCTCGACACCGTCGGCCGTGCTCTCTCCCCAGCCGGTGTAGACGTAGTCCGCGCCCTCGGCGTAGCCGTCGACCACTGCCTCGCTCGTCAGCGCGGCCGCGCCGTCGGACAGTTCGAGGCGTCCCTCCTCGCGGATGATGGGCATGCCGGCTTCATCCGTGGCCATCCAGATCGTGATGGTGTATTCGCCGTCTATACCATCCAGGTCGCCGCCCATCGAAGACTTTTCATCGTTGTAGGCGTCAGGCGCGGCGCCCGCGCCGATGACCAGCTGGGAAAAGACGGGGATGTCCTTCAGGCCCATTTCAAGGCTTTCCGCGAATTCCCGGAGCATATCCCCGGTGATGGTGTACGTATAGCCCTGCATCTCGACCTGGCCCACCGTGTGGTCGATCGTCTGCACGCCCTCGTCCACCTGCGTGGCCATCGCGTTCTCGGCCAGCGAAACAAAGGGCGCGGCCACCGCGTTGACAAGGCCGATGAGCGTATCCTCGGAAAGCATCTCGGCGAAGAGCTGCAAAGCCGGGGCGATATCGTCGCCCATCATCTTCTCCAGCGGCAGGGCGTAGGCGCTGCTCAGGCCATCGGCCCCAAGCACCAATTCGCGGCCGTCAAAGAGCGCGTAACCCTCGGCGGCGGCATCCTCGCCGCCCAGCAGACGCAGCACGAATTCCACGGCGTCGCCGGTGTCGGCCGCCGTCATCTCGACGCTCAGCCCCTCCAGATCGAGAAGATCGACGCCGGCGGCGTTGACCGCGATGTTGGAGATGGTCAGCGTATGCGCCGTGGCCGTGTTCTCCTCCGCCATGGCTGCGGGCAGGATGAGCAGCAGCATGGCCAGCGCCATGGCCAGGAGTCTTTTCAAACCGTTCATGAGAATACCCTCTCTTTCTTGCTCCACGCGCGGCGGAGCCGTATGACGTTTAGACGCGGGAAAGCCGGCGAAGGTTCACTGCTTGACGACGCCCTTTTTGAGGATGACGTTGGCGTAGACGGCGGTCTCGCCGGTGGCGATGACGGCGTAGGACTTGTCGGCGCGGTCATAGAAGGCGAAGCGCTCCAAAAAGCCCACCTTCGTGCCCGGCTGATGCTTTTCGACGATGGCCTTGTATTCGTTCCAGATGGAGGTGTCCGCCGGGTCGCCGGGGGTCTTTTCCATCAAAAGCACCGGCTCGTCCACGTAGGTGTCCAGCGGGAAGAAGGTGAGGATGGCGTCGAGTATCTCGCACACGCCGTGGCCGTCGAGACGGATGAGGTTGCGCGCCGTGGACGCGGCGGGGTAGTTGCCGTCGCCGATGGTGATCTCGTCGCCGTGGCCCATCTCCATCAGCACTTTGAGAAGCTCCGGGGAAAGGATGGCGGGGATGCCCTTCAACATGGTGTTTTCCTCCTTAAACGTCGTTTTATTTCGCGGGGACGGCCTCCGTCCCCTCTGCCCCGGCCTTGTCCTCCGGGGGCAGTTTTTCCACGATGGCCCACTCCACGCGGCGGTCGGAGATCTGTTCCACGGCGATGCGCAGGCCGCGGCAGGTGACCACCGGGCGCTCGCCGTCTGAGGGGATCTCGGAAAGCTGGGAGAACACCAGGCCGCCGAGCGTGTCGCAGTCCTCGTCCTCGTCCAGATCCATGCCCAGCTTTTCGCCCAGCGCGTCCAGCCGCGCCGAGCCGTTGACGCGCAATCGCGTGTCGCTCAGGGGAATGATGTCCTCGTCCGCCTGGGGATCGAATTCGTCGTAGATATTGCCGACGATCTCCTCAAGAAGATCCTCCAGGGTGACGATGCCGCTGGTGCCGCCGTATTCGTCCACGACGATGGCCATGTGCTGCTTGCGTTTCTGCATTTCGGAAAAGAGCAGGTCGGCGCGCAGGCTCTCCGGCACGAAGTAGGCCGGGCGGATCAGCTCGCGCAGCGTCCTGCCGCGCTTATAGCAATCGTTGAGCAGATAGTCGCGCGAGGTGAGGATGCCGAGGATGTTGTCCACGTCCTCCTCGTAGACGGGGAAGCGGGAAAGGCCGCTGTCCTGGATGGTCTGGAGGATGGCGGCGGGGTCGTCCTCGATGTCGATGGCGGTGACGTCCTTGCGGTGCACCATGCACTCCTCGGCGGTCATGTTGTTGAACTCGAAGACGTTTTCGATCATCTGCTTTTCATCGGCCTCGATCTCGCCCTTTTCCTCGCCGATGTCCACCATCATGCGGATCTCCTGCTTGGTGACGCGCTCGCCCAGCGCCGTCACCGGCACATGGAAGGGCTTGAGGATGAGCGTCGCCAGCCCCTTGGCGCACAGCAGGAAGGGTTTGGCCAGGGAAAGCAGGAGTTCCGCCAGCCCCAGCGTGCGCGCGAGCGTCTTTTCCGGGGCGTGGGCGGCCACGTAAGCGGGCAGCAGGGCGCAGACGGCGGTGTAGAGGACGGCGGTCACCAGCCACAGCGCGGCCGCCGCGAGCAACGCGGCGAAAAACGGCGCGTGGAGCGCGCCCTCCAGCCACAGGGCCAGCGGCTCGAAAAAAGCGCAGAAGGCGCAGGCGCAGGCCGCCAGCATCAGCAGACCGAACGTAGCGCTGGGCGCGCCAAAGCGGTTGTCGCAGGCGGAAACGAAGCGGGCGGCGGGACTGTCCTTCTCAAGCGCCGTCTAATCGACGAGGCGCGCCGCCGCTTCCGCCGCGCGCAGGTACGCGCCGGCGAACATGAAAAGCACGAACAGGATCAGCGAACTGAAAGGGTCGGGTGCCAAGCCGTATTCCTCCTTAGAAAGGCCTGACGCGCGGGGACGCCCCCGCCGGGAACGGTGTGTTCCAAGCAATATTATAGCATATTTCCGGAGAAAAGTCTTATCGAATCGTAAATTTTGCGACAACGGAAAACTTGTCACGGCCTGTTCACAATTTGTCCAAAACAGGGTGCTAGGATAAGAGTGTTCAAGACTATCCAGGGGGTGTGTATGGATATGCGAAAATACATCGCGGCGCTGTGCGCGCTGTGTCTGCTGCTCTTTGGCGGCGCGGCGCTTTCGGAGACGGAGATCATACTTTCCGACGCGGGCGTTCAGGCCGGCGCGGGCGTGGAGGTGGACGGCGGCGCCGTCGCCATCACGCAAAGCGGCAGTTACCGCCTCACCGGAACGATGAGCGAGGGCAGCATCTTTGTGGACGCGGACGATGTGGAGCTGGTCTGGGACGGGGCGCAGCTGTCCTGCTCCACCGCCGCGCCGCTGACCGCGCGCGGGGACGTAGTTTTGACGCTGGCCGAAAACGGCGGTTCCATCAGCGACCTGCGCCGCGCCCGCGATATGGACGCGGACGGCGCGGCCATCGACGCCGGCGGCGAGGTGACGGTGCGCGGCGAGGGCGCGCTGACGGTGGTCGGTCAGGCCGGGCACGGGCTGCGCGCGGCGGGCCTTCGCGTCGAGGGCGGGGCGCTGAGCGTGCTCGCCGAGGGCGACGGGGCGCACCTTACGACGGAGGACGGCGCGGCCAGCTTCGCGCTGGCGGGCGGTCAGTTCGCCGCCGAGACCGGCGGGCGCGGACTGTATGTAGACGGCGGCGCGCGCATCGAGGCGGGCGACTTGCGCGTCGAGTCCGACGCGGACGGCCTGTATGTGGAAGAAGCGCTGACCATATCCGGCGGCGCGGCGCAATTGAGCGCCGGGGGCGGGGCTTCTTCTTCCACCTCCCCCACCGCCTCGTATTTTTACGAGGACTTGTTCGGCTACGATCCCTTTGACTTCTTCTTTGGCGGCTCCTATCCCGGGGGCTACGGCGGCTATGGCGGCAACGCGCTCGAGGCGCGCGGCTGCGACGCCGTTTCCGCCGCTGAGATCGCCATGGAGGACGGCAGCCTCGTACTCGACGCCAGCGGCGACGCGCTGCGCGCCGACGGAACGCTGACCATGACCGGCGGGGCGCTCTCCATCACCTGCGGCGGCGACGGCCTGCGCGCGGGCGGCGATGTGGCGGTGTCCGGCGGCGTCATCTGGGTGGATGAGTGCGAAACGGGGCTGTCGGGCGCGAACGTATCCGTGGAGAACGCGGAGGTGTCCATCGTCAGCGCGGACGCGGGCATAAGCGCTCTCTCCGAGCGCGGCGGCGACGCCAGCGTGCTGGAGGGCGCGAAGCTGACCATCGCCGCCGGAGGCGACGGCATAGCCGCGGGCGCGGACGTGTATCTGGCGGGCGGCGAGACGAGCATCTGCTGCGCGGGCGGGAGCGGCGCGCCGCTGAACGCCGGCGGCGAGGTGTTCGCAGACGGCGGCACGCTCGTCGCCACCGGCCGCAGCGACGCAAGCGCCATCGCCGAAGATCCTGCGCAGGCCGTTCTGCGGGCGCGCTTCAACGGCACGCTGCGCGCGGGCGTGCGCGTGGTGGTGGAGGATGAAGACGGTCAGACCGCGTTCTCCT
>DVGE01000178.1 GCA_018712885.1 Candidatus Pullichristensenella stercoripullorum
CGCGCGCCAGCAGCGCGGCGCGGTCGATGCACTGGCGCAAGGGCTCCAGCGCGGCCACGGCGCGCATTTTGAACGATGTGGGCAGCAGACGGCGGTAGTTGATGTATTCGCCGCCGATGAGGGTCACATAGACGTCGGTCTTTTCCATGCTCACCTGCATGCGGTCGTTGCCGCCGAAGGCGAGCGTGGCGAAGGCCTCCTCGCCGCCGGGCAGCAGCTTGGCCAGATCGCCCACGGCGCGGCCGGGAATGATGGCGCGGATCACGTCCATCACGTCGGAGACCTTTTCGCGCTTGTAAGCCATGCGGAAGCCGTCGAGGGCCACCATGGTGGCGTCGCCGCCGGAGATCTCCAAAAGCGCGCCGGTGAGCACTTCGCGGGCGTCGTCCACGGCGATGGCGAACTGCGTCTTTTCGATCATCCCGCGCAGGCTGTCCTGCGGCAGGGAAAACTCGCTGCTCTCCGAAAGCATGGGCAGCGCGGGGTAGAGGTCGCCGTCCTGCCCGGCCACGTTCATCACCGAGGCCCCGGAAACGATGTTGAAGATAAAGCGCTCGTTCATGGAGATCTCGACGGTGGGGTTGTCCTGCAGGCGGCGCACGATGTCGATAAACAGCTTGCCGGGGATGACCCCCTTGCCGCCCTCGGCGATCTGGCAATCTACGCGGGTGAGGATGGTGAGGCGCTCGTCTGAGGCGGTGATGCGCAACTGGCCCATGCGCGCCTCCAGGAGGATGCCCTCCAGGATGGGGTTGGCGGTGCGCGTGGACATGGCGCGGGAGGCGATCTGCAGGCCCTCGTTCAGGGCGGCGGCGTTTACAACAAGGCGCATGGCGTGTTCCTCCTGTGATCAATAGTATATATCAAAAACCGTAGTAGTCGTAGGGCGGGGGAAATTGTGGAAAAGCGTCGAAACCCCTAGAAAGACAAGGCTTTTGGCGTCCACAGGGGGTTGTGTACGGCTTGTGGGCAAACGCGGCGTTTTCCACAGGGGCGGTGGTCAGCGGTCGATGACGAACTGTTTGAGCTCGTCCACGGTCTTGCGGAAGGATATGTCCTTGCGCATCATCTCCGCGATCTTGTCGCAGGAGTGCATCACCGTGGAATGGTCGCGGCCGGAGAACACGCGGCCGATGGCCGTGGTGGAAAGCGGCGTCAGCTCGCGGATCAGGTACATGCTCACCTGCCGGGGCAGGGCGATGTCGCGGCTGCGGCGCTTGCCGGTCACGTCCTCATTGCTGACGGAATAGTGGCTGGAAACGGTCTGGATGATGCTGTCCGGCGTGATCTTGCGCGGCTCGCGGCTGGATAAAAGCGCGGCGAGCGTCTCCTGCGCCATTTCCAGCGTGATGGGCTTGCCCATCAACTGCGCCTGGGCGTTGACGCGCACCAGCATGCCCTCCAGCTCGCGGATGTTCGATTCCACGCGCTCGGCGATGTATTCCAGCACTTCCGTGGGCGTGTCGATGTCCTCGTCGGAGCACTTTTTTTGCAGGATGGCCACGCGCGTTTCGAAATCCGGGCGCTGTATATCCACCGTCAGCCCCCATTCAAAGCGCGAACGCAGCCTTTCCTCGATGGTGGGGATGTCCTTGGGCGGGCGGTCTGAGGAAAGTATGATCTGCTTGCCGCCCGCGTAGAGGTGGTTGAAGGTGTGGAAAAACTCCTCCTGCGTGGATACGGTCTTGGAAAGGAACTGTATATCGTCCACCAGCAGCACGTCCACATTGCGCATCTTGGCGCGCAATTGCGCCGTGCCCTTCTTTTTGACGATGGCGTCGATCAATTCGTTGGTGAACGTCTCCGAAGTGATGAACAGCACGTTCTTGCGCGGGTCGTTTTTCTGCACGTAGTTGCCGATGGCGTTCATCAGGTGCGTCTTGCCCAGCCCCACGCCGCCGTAGATGAACAGCGGGTTGTAGGCGCCGCTGGGGTCGTCCGCCACCGCCAGCGCCGCGGCGTGGGCGAAGGAATTGGAGCTGCCGACCACGAAATTCTCGAACGTGTAGTGCGGGTCGAGCATGGCGCTCTCCATTTCCCGGTACTGGTTCTTGATCTCCTCGGCGGTGAGGATCTTGATGTCGTAGGTGCGCCCGAACGTCGCCCCCAGCACGTTGGAGAGCGTCTGGAAATAGCGCGCTCGCAGCTGCTCCACCACCATCGAGTTCTCCGCCTCGATGACGATGGCTTCTTCCGTGACCGTGAACAGCTTCAGCCGGGAAAACCAGGCTTTGAAAAGAAGATCGTTCACGTCGCCCTTGAACATGGAGATGGCCTTTTCAAACGCCGCCAACTGCTCCTCTGTATAGTGCATCTTCCCGCCTCCGTAAGCAGTAAAAAAGTTTTCCACAAGTTTTGCACAACTGTGGAAACTATGATGATTATTTACTGAATACATTATAGCATATACCGCGACTGACATTCAAGACGCCGCGAAAATTTTCCTGTTGATAAGCGGTGGAAAGCCGGTGGAAAATATGTTGACAATATGACGAGAATCGAACGCTTTTTCTACGGCCCCCGATTTGGTTGCAATGCTTACATCCGCCCTGTATAATATAGGATGCGCCGCAATGCCCATTTGCCGGCCCTGCCGGGCGCGGGCGGCGGCTCTGGAGGGAAAACATGGCAAAAAAGAAGCCTGCTGTTGTCGAAAAAAGGTCGAAAGGGCCGTATCTGGCCGCGGCCGCCGGCGTGTGTTTCGCGCTGGCGCTGTTGAGCCTGTTTGTTTTGATCGCCGCCGGGAGCCTGACGGCGCTCTCCGGCGTGGAAAAGGTGCTGCGCGGCCTGGGCGGGGATCTGCGCTTTGCCCTGCCGCTGGCGTTTGCCTGGTTCGGCGCGCTCTTTGCCGGGGCCGCGCGCGGCAAGCGCCTCGGCGTTTTGCGCATGATGGGGAACGTGTTGATCGTGCTTTTGTTCTACGCCGCTGTGCACATGTTCTGGGCGGACTATATCAATGAAAACGGCTACCACGTCAGCGCTGCCCTCGGCTACGGCGATCTTCTTAAAAAGTCCTACGACTTTGGCGTCGGCGGCGGGGCGCTGGGCGCGCTGCTGGGCGGCTTTGCCTACCTGCATATCGGCAAGTGGCTGGGCTTTTTTGCCCTGCTTTTGCTGCTCATCGGCGTTCTGGCGCTCAACGGCTATCTGGGCAGGTGGGTGCGCTTTGCCCGCCAGAAGCTGGAGGAGGGCCGCGTTGCCCGCCGCGAGGAGGAGCGCCGCCGCCGCGAGGAAGAGGCCGACCTGAACTTTGAGCTCGACCGCCGCACTATGCTGCGCGAGGACGAACTGATCCGCGAAACGCCGCGCCGCGTGCGCCCGCACGCCCCGGAGACGCCGGTGGCCGGCGCGCGCCGCCGCGCCGACGAGCCGCCCTCGCCCATGGACGCTCCGCGCCGCCGCGCGCCGTCCGCCGCGTCGGAAGCGCCCGCGCAAGCCGCGCCGCGCCGCCGCGCCCGCGCCGACGAACCGGCTTCGCCCATGGACGCGCCGCGTCCCCGCCGCGGGTCGGAAAAGAGCGCGCCGGCGCAGGAGGCCCCTGCGCGCGCGAAAAAGCGCGTCAAGACCGCGCCGCGCATCTACAACGAGACCGTGGAAGAAGGCCAGGCTCCCGCGGGCGAGGAAGCCTTCGGCCCCGTGGTGCGCGTAGGCGGCGCGGTGCCGGCGGCGCACGGCAAAAAGGCGGAAAAGGCGGTCAAGGCCGAGGCGCAGGCCGCGCCGGAGGCGGAAAAGGACGTCTGGGCGCATCCGGCCAAAAACGAAACCGCCGAACAGACCACCTTCGCCGAGGACCTGACCATCGAGCCGGACGAATACGAGCTGCCGGACGACGAGGCCCCCTTCGATGTGCCGCCAGCGGGCAAAAAGCCGCTGCCCAAGTTCAAGAAGGGCGCCCCCGCGCCGGAGGAGGACGACGGGGACGCTTACGCCTACCCGCCCATCGACCTGCTTGCCCACGGCAGCGCCCCCGACCGCCATGAAAGCGACCAGAGCGACATGGAAAAGGCGCAGCTCCTCGGCGACACGCTGCGCTCCTTCGGCATCGAGACGCGCCTGACCGGCATCGCCCACGGCCCGGCGGTGACGCGCTTTGAACTGCAGCCCGCGCCGGGCGTGAAGGTGAGCCGCATTACCTCGCTTTCCGACGACATT
>DVGE01000179.1 GCA_018712885.1 Candidatus Pullichristensenella stercoripullorum
ATTTCATGAAGGGTGGCGGCACCTTGCAGGGCATGGTGGACATGATGCGCGAATTCCAGGCCGACGTGGTGGGCGTGGGCGTGATGATCGCCACGCGCCTGCCGGAACAGAAGCTCGTGGAGGGCGCGCGCTCGCTGCTCGTGCTCGACCACTTCGACAAGGAGCGCGGCGCCGCCGTGGTGCGCCCCGCCGCGCCCTACGCCCAGCAACCGTAAAGGAGGGAACGACTTGGATATCGAAAACATCGCCCGGTTCATCGCCGAAGTCACGGCCCTGCCCGGCGTGCCGGGATATGAGGCGGGCGTGAACGGCCGCATCGCCGAATGGTTCCGCCCCCTGGCCGACGAGGTGTTCACCGACGATTTGGAAAACCTCTACGCCTGCGTCGGCGCGCAGCGGAATGGCCCGCGCGTCATCGTCTGCGCCCATCAGGACGAGATCGGCCTCGTCGTCAGCAAGATCGAGGACGACGGCAGCCTGCGCATCTTCAAAAACGGCGGCGTCGACCCGCGCATCCTCCCCGGCATGGAGGTCAGCGTGCAGACGGCCTCCGGCCCCCTCTACGGCGTCATCGGCGCCAAGCCGCCGCAGCTGCTCACCGCCGAGGATCGTGAAAAAGCCCTGAAGCTCGACGACCTCTACGTGGACGTGGGCTACAAGGCCGAGGACGTGCGCTCCCGCGTGCGCGTGGGCGACATGGTGGTCATGCTCGCGCCCTCTCTGCGCCTTGCCAACGGCTGCATGGCCGGCAAGACCATGGACGACCGCGCCAGCGTGGCGGCGATGCTCGTGGCCGCGGAACTGCTCTCGCAGCGCAGCGTCCCCGCGGAGACGTATTTTGTCTCCACCACGCAGGAGGAGATCGGCTCCGTGGGCGCGAAGTCGGCCACGTTCCGCTTAAAGCCCGACCTCGCCATCGTCATCGACGTCACCCACGGCGAAGGCCCCGGCACCGGCAAGTGGGAGGCCTATCCCGTAAACAAAGTGACCGTCGCCCACGGCCCCAACATCCAGCCGAAATTGGAAAAGATCGCCGTGGAGACGGCGAAGGAGAACGGCGTGGATACCGTCATGGAGGTCTGCACCGGCGTCACCGCCACCGACGCCTGCGAGACGCAGACCGCCGCCGGGGGCGTGCCGTCGCTGCTTCTGTCCATCCCGCTCAAATACATGCACACCTCCGTGGAGCTTTTGAAGCTCGACACCGTGCGGGAAACGGGCCGCCTCATCGCGCTGGTGATCGAAAAGATCGCCCGGGAATGGGAGGGATTTTCATGGTTCTAAAGGAGCTTTGCCTGCTGCGCGGCGTCAGCGGCGACGAGGGCCGCGTGCGCGATCTCATCCGCGCCCACGTGGAAAAACACGCCACCCGCGTCTGGACAGACCCCATCGGCAACCTCATGGCCTATAAAAAGGGCACGGAGGGCAAAAAGCACGTCCTCCTCGCCGCCCACATGGACGAAGTGGGCTTCATGGTGTTGGGTATCAATGACAACGGCCTTTTGAGCTACGAGCCGGTGGGCGGCATCGACGCCCGCGTGGTCGTCTCCAAGCCCGTACTGGTGGGGGAGAAGGAAGTGCCCGGCGTCATCGGTGCCAAGGCCATCCATCTGCAGACCCGCGCCGAGTTTGAAAAAGTCCTGAAGCATGAAGACCTCTACATCGACATCGGCGCCTCCACCAAGGAAGAGGCGGAAAAACTGGTCAGCGTCGGCGACTACGTTTCCTTCCGCTCCGACTGGCGCGAGTTCGGCGCGGGTCTTGTCAAAGTCAAGGCGCTCGACGACCGCGTGGGCTGCATGACGCTGATGAGCCTCCTGGAAAACGAATACCCCTGCGACATCACCTGCGCCTTCACCGTGCAGGAGGAGATCGGGCTGCGCGGCGCGGCCTGCGTCGGCCACAATGTCGAAGCGGACGAGGCCATCGTCCTCGAGGGCACCACCTCCAACGACCTGGGCGACGTGCCTTCCCACCTGCGCGTCTGCCGCGTGGGCGCGGGCGTGGCCATCTCCTTTATGGACCGCGCCAGCGTTTCCAGCCGTCCCGTATGGCAGAAATTGCGCGACGCGGCCGAGGAGGAGGGCATCACCTGGCAGTTCAAGCAGTCCGTCAGCGGCGGCAACGACGCGGGGGCCATCCAGCTTTCCCGCGACGGCGTGCCCACGGGCGTGCTCAGCGTGCCCTGCCGCAACATCCATTCCGGCGCCAGCGTGGCCGCCTTTTCCGACATCGAGGCGCAGTACCGCCTTGCCGACAGCTATCTGAGGAGGCAGTGAGATGAAACAGACGCTCTTTACGCTTTTGAACACCTACGGCGGCGTCGGCCGCGAGGACGCCGTCCGCGAAACCATCGCTGAACTCGCCCGCCCGTACTGCGACGAGATGCGCACAGACGCGCTGGGCAACCTCATCTGCGTCCGCGCCGGCAAGGAGGGCGGCAGGCGCGTCATGGTCGCGGCGCACATGGATCACATCGGCTTCGTGGTGCTCGACGCCGACGAGCACGGCTTTCTGCGCGTCCACAACGCCGGCGGCATCAGCAAGCGCGCCTCTTTGAACCGCCACGTCGTCTTCGCAAACGGCGTCCACGGCGTCGTCTCCAACGAGACCGAGCGCTTCTCCGCCGACGACAACAAGATGAGCGACCTCTTCATCGACATCGGCGCCAAGGACCGCGCGGACGCCCTCAGCATGGTCGCCCTCGGCGACGTGGCCGTCTACGCCCCGGACGCCTTTGAACTGGCCAACGGCATGATCGCCGCCCCCGCCGTGGACGACCGCGTCGGCTGCGCCATCGCGTTGGAGGCCATGAAGGAACTGGGCGAATGTGAAAACGAGGTCGCTTTCGTCTTTACCGTGCAGGAGGAACTGGGGCTGCGCGGCGCGCGCGCGGCGGCCTACGGCGTCGATCCGCAGATCGGCGTGGCGCTGGACGTGACCCTCTCCGGCGACACCCCCAAGGGCCCGAAGATCGCCGTCAAAGCCGGGGAAGGCCCCTGCGTCAAGGTGCGCGACAGCTCCCTGGTCTGCTCCCCGCGCGTGGTCAGGGGGCTGGAAGAAGCCGCGGGGCGCGTTGGCGTCAGGACGCAGCGCGAGGTGCTCTCCGCCGGCGGCAACGACGCGGGCGCGATGCAGGCCGCGCGCGCGGGCGTGCTGGCAGGCACCATCTCCATCGCCTGCCGCTACGTCCACTCCGCCTGCGAGACCATCTCCCTTGCCGACTGCGAGGGCGCGAAAAGCATGCTGGTGGAGTTTTTGCGCGACCCGGGCGTATAAGGGCATATTTGTGGACTTTTTGCGGCGCGTCTATTGCCTATCCCGGCAAAATCGGGTATAATGGGGAAAATAGGCGAGCCGGATGCGGCGGGACGCATATGCTCGTCCCGCCGCCTTTTCATGCCCGCCGCCAAGGAGGATATACAGATGGGTAAAGTCGTCGTGGTGGATCATCCGCTGGTACAGCACAAGCTCTCTTTAATGCGCGACAAAAACTGTGGCACCAAGGACTTCCGCCAGCTCCTCGAGGAGATCGGCATGCTCATGGCCTACGAGGTCACGCGCGACCTGCCCCTCAAAGAGGTCGAGATCGAGACCCCCGTGGCCCCGTGCAAGACCCACGTGCTCGCCGGCAAGAAGCTGGGCATCGTGCCCATCCTGCGCGCCGGGCTGGGCATGGTGGACGGCGTGACCAACCTCGTGCCCGCGGCAAAGGTGGGGCACATTGGCCTCTACCGCGACCCGGAGACCCACCTGCCGGTGGAATACTACTGCAAGCTGCCCCCGGACGTGGGCGAGCGCGAGATGCTGGTGCTTGACCCCATGCTGGCCACGGGCGGTTCCTCCATCGCCGCCATCGACATCCTCAAAAAGCACGGCTGCAACACCATCAAGCTGGTCTGTCTGGTGGGCTGTCCCGAGGGCGTGGAGGCGCTGCAGAAGGCGCATCCGGACGTCGATCTTTACATCGCCGCCATCGACGACCACCTCAACGAGCACAAGTACATCGTCCCCGGCCTCGGCGACGCGGGCGACCGTCTCTTCGGCACGAAATAGTCCCGGCAGGTTCGCTGCGGAAACTGCGGGGCTTTTGAAAAGGAGAAAGGAGAAAGATCATGGCAAGAAGAGGAGCAAAGGGCAAGGGCTGGATACGCCTGATGCGCGTCATCATCTGGATACTCGCCATCCTGATGATCCTGGGCGGCGTTTTCCTCGGCCTCGGCGTCATGGCCGCGACCGACCAGGCGCAGCAGACCATGACGCAGGCGCAGAACATTTTGCAACAGCTGCCCAACATGCAGGTCGATGGCGCGACCACGACCGTCAGCTACGCATACGCGATCTCGGGCAAGGTCATTGGCATCGTCGTGATGGTGATGATGATCATCGCGGCGCTGATCATGCTCGCGGAGACCAACGTCTTTCTCGACATGGCGGAGAACGTGCGCCGCATCGCCGGCAGGCTCTCGCGCCGTTCCATGGAGGAGGAATAACGCCCGTCCACGCAGGGAGCCGGCCGCGCGCCGGCTCTTTTGCGCCCCAAAAGCGACAAGGAGGCTTTCATGAACGATATTTCCCCCGGCCTGCGCGCGCGGGTGCTGCTTCAAAAACACGGCTTTCAGACCGCCCACGCGCTGGGGCAGAATTTCCTGCTGGATGAACACCTGCTTTCCCACCTTATCGACCTTGCCGGCGTCACCGGGGAGGACGAGGTGCTGGAGATCGGCCCCGGCCCCGGCCTGATGACCTGCCTGCTCGCGCGTCGCGCCCGCTCTGTCACCGCCGTGGAGCTGGATAAGCGCCTGGAGCCGGTGCTTTCTTCCATGCTCGAGGGCTGCGAAAACGCCCGCGTCCTCTACGCCGACGCGCTGAAGACCGACCTTGCCGCCCTCACCGCCCCCGGCGCGCGCGTGGTGGCCAACCTGCCCTACTACATCACCGCCGACGTCATACAGCGCCTGCTTCTGCGCGGGCCGGGCTATGAAAGCGTCGCCGTGATGGTGCAGAAGGAGGCCGCCGAGCGCATGACCAGCCTCCCCGGCGACAAGCAGTGGTGCCACCTCGCCGCGCTGGTGCACTATTTCGGTGAGCCGCGGATACTGGAAGAGATACCGCCCGAGGCCTTTGAGCCCAGCCCCCACGTGGTCAGCGCCTTTCTGCGCATCGACCTCTACGATGAGCGCCCCGTGCGCCCCAACGACGAAGCGCTCTTTTTGCGCGTGCTCGCCGCGGCCTTCGCCATGCGCCGCAAGACGCT